>JBEEMM010000095.1:0-5404 GCA_041192685.1 Bacteroidota bacterium
CGAGCGCCGCCTCGGCGGCATGATCCCGGGCGTAATAGATGAGCGGGTGCTCACTGCCGCAAAACATGCTTTGGATAAAGGCATTACCGATCTCGACTTACGGCTCGATGGCGACCAGCAGGCGCTGCTACCTGCCATATATCTTAGCGTGGGTGAACTCCGTGATCCGAGTGCGAATCTGCCGGAACATAATGACGATGGGTTCATGTCACATGGCAGGGGCCATGGCCAGCCTGGTTCAGGCGGCCAAGATGCTTCCCAACGGATATTCTGCCCAAGATTTAATTCAGAGGGTTCGCCTCTCAGCCAGTCAGGCCTTTGCGCCGGACTCTTTTTTGGGCTACGGCATTCCGAACTTTGCCCTGGTCTACAACGGACTCGGGCTAAACAGCGCCCCAGTGATTCATCCTTGGGTTTTAAACCAATCCAACGACGGAGCTTGGATTCTGCGCCGAGTGGACCTGCGCAGCAGCGACCGCTTGGAGTATTTTGCGGCAGACGGCAGGCTTATTCAGTCTTTTGAGGTGGCGCAAGGCCAAGCGGAGGTTCGCATTGAACCCCAGTCCTTTTGGGGCTTTGTGCGCAGCAAGACCCAGGTCTTGCCCATGGCGCCAAGGTAGTTGGGCTCCACAATCGTAGGCCATTTTGTGCGCGGGAGTTAATCCGCACAAAGTGCTCCTTAGAATCGGGCGTCGTAGGTTGTACCCATGCTCGGCTTCTCGCCCAAGAGGCGTGCCATGCAAACCTTTTTAACCATGTTGAATACGGCCATGTGAACGTCCTCGGCAACCTCCATGTCCATTGCCACGGAGTGGATGCTTAGGTCGGCCATTTCTCGGAGTAAACCGCCCTTGAAGCCGGTCATTCCCACTAGGGTAGCCCCATTGGCTTGGGCGTATTCTCCTGCCTTTAGGACGTTGCGCGAGTTTCCACTGCCGCTGATTCCAATGACCAGGTCCCCGGGCTGAAGGTAGTTTTTGAGCGGCTCTACAAAAATGTCATCCCAGCCGATGTCGTTGGCTATGGCCATCATGCTGGGAAGGTTGTCGTTGAGGCAGATCATTTTAAATCGCTTGTTCAGGCCATAGGAGGCACCTTTGAGGAAGTCCCCGGCTGCGTGGCTTGCGCTGGCTCCCGAGCCTCCGTTGCCCATGGTAAAAATTTGGGCTCCGCGCTCGTGGGCGTCCAAAAAAAGTGCAGCAAGCTGGTCAATGGCGCTCATATCCAACGCATCAAGCGTTTGGGTGAGAAGGCTGCGGTATTCGGTGGGATTCATCCTTGGTTCAGTTTAGCGCTGCAAGTTCGGTTGTTCGTCGGAATAAATGATGCGAGAACCTTCACTGTCCCAGTTAAAGGGAAAAAGGCGAAGGTCGCTTAATGCCGCATCCAGGGCAGTATGGTCCTCTGGTCGAGCCACAAAGAGCATGAAACCACCGCCTCCTGCGCCAAGAAGTTTGCCGCCGAGGGCTCCGGCCTTCATTCCTCGCTCGTAGGCATTTTGAATGGCCGAATCGCTGATTCCGCTGGCAAGACTTTGCTTGAGAAGCCAGTTTTCGTGCATTAATCGGCCGCATTCCCTCCAATTACTCGTTCCCAGTGCCGCCGCCAAAGGGTCTACAAGCTGAACCATTTCGCGCAAAACATCCTGCTTGCTTCGCTTGGCGCTCTCCAAACTTTGTCGGGCCAAAATAGCCGAGGCAGAGCGTTGATTGCCCAAATAATACAGCCTTAAGTGCCGAAGCCATCCCTCCGGGTCGGGCAGTGCGACAGGGTGCACGCTTACGGATTCGTCGGGCTCAAATCGATAAATTTGAAAGCCCCCAAAGGCCGCCGCGTACTGATCCTGCTTGCCAATGGGTTCGCCCAAATCTCCGAGCTCTACCATGCAGGCCTGTTCCGCAAGCCAAGACTTTGACGCTTCGTCGGCACGCCCTAGCCTTGCCATTAGGTTGTGCAGGGTTCCTACCGTGAACGACGACGACGAGCCCATTCCGGTGCCCGAGGGAACGTCGGCAATGCTGCTGATTTCTAGTCCAGTTCCAAGTTTTAAGCGGGTCAGAATGGCCCGAAGAAGGGGGTGCTGAAGGGCTCCAACGCTTGAAACCGTTTCGGTGCTCGAGTACTTCGTGCGGATTTGCCCCGATTCAAAAAAATCGTGGCTGCTGACGTAGAGGTACTTATCAATGGTGCTAGAAAGCACGGCGCCTCCGTGCTCGCGGTAGTAGGCGGGCAGGTCAGAACCCCCGCCGACGTAGGAGATTCTAAAGGGAGTGCGGCTAATGATCATTGGGGCGAAGTTCGCACCTTTTCACGTTCCAAAATCCAATCGACAGCCGCAGTCAAATCCTCTACCTGAGCAGTGGGTACCGCATCACTCGGTAAAAGTCCGTGCCCCGTGCGCACGCGCAAAGTCGCTGCAAGCCCAGCTGCCTGGCCTGCCTTAATGTCGCGCGGACTGTCGCCCACCATGAAGCTCTCGCTTAAATCAATATTAAAGCGCGCCGCAGCCTCAAGCAGCATGCCTGGCTTGGGCTTTCTGCAGCTGCATTCCATTTTGTAGGCGGGGTTTTCTTCAGGAAAACCTCCCTGGGGATGGTGCGGACAGTAGTAAATGGCGTCCACAAAGGCAGCGGCTTGATCGGCCAGAAGGCGTTCCATACGGGCATGAATGCGATCCACGCCCGCTTCGTCGGTCAGATTCCGCGCCACAACGCTTTGGTTGGTGACCACTACCGCAATAAAATTGCTTTGGTTGAGCCGGTAAATTGCTTCGGCAGCCCCGGGAATGAGTTCCATTTCATCCGGACTTTTAATTAAGTCGCTGTCTACATTGATAACTCCATCGCGGTCCAGAAACACGGCGCGCTGCGGGTTGCGCAGGTTGCGGGCCTCGACCTTGCCGCTGCGCAGGGAGTCTTCGACCTGGTCGCGTCGCTTGGGATTGCCCATGTCTTTAATGTACTCTGGGCTAGAGTAGGCGAACATTCGGAGCTCTTCAACCCAAACCGGGAATAAATCTCGGCCAAAATCGCTGGCTACTCCTTGTGGAATATGCCGGAGCACGCTCGGTTCAAAGAGATAAAGCGCGGCATTCACGGCGTTGCGGACCTCTCGTTCTGCGGGGTGGGGTTTGCCATAGACCGCTCGGATTCGCCCTGCGGCGTCGGCATCGACCAAATCGCTGTCGTAGGGATGGTCGTTGGGATGCACCAAAAGGCTGGCATCGGCTTTATTAAGACGGTGGTAGGCCTCCATGCGCCCCAGGTCAATGCTGCTCAAGGTGTCGGCATAAAAAACCCAAAAGGGCTCGTTGCCTAAATAATCACAAAGTTCCGCAAGGGCTCCAGCAGTCCCAAGAGGCTCTGATTCAACGAAATAATCAATGGTAACCCCCCAAGCGGAACCGTCGCCAAAGTGGCTTTGAAGCTGCTCCCCGAGGTGGCCAAGAGTGAATATAAACCTACGCAAACCTTGGGCAGCATAGGTGCGCACCAGGTGTTCTGCAATGGGGATTCCGTCAACCGGAACCATGGGCTTGGCCAGGCCCGGAAAGGCTGGAGCAAGCCTAGTTCCCTTACCGCCTGCTAAAACGACTGCGGTAGAAACAGCAGTCATGCGGCCTAAATATGTGCTTCGATCTTCGAAGCAAGAATATTCTTTGGAACGACGCCAACCTGCTTGTCGACCACTTCGCCACCCTTAAAAATGAGTAGGGTAGGAATGTTCCGGATTCCAAACTGGGCGGCGAGTTCACCCTCGCTGTCTACGTTAACCTTACCAACCGTAGCACGCCCTTCAAAGTCAAGGGCCAACTCCGAAACGATGGGCCCTACCACGCGGCATGGTCCGCACCATTCCGCCCAAAAGTCAACGAGGACTGGCTGGTCTGAGCTAAGTACGAGTTCTTTGAAGTTTGCAGCAGTGAAGTCTAGAGCCATGTTTTTAATTTATTAGTGAAGCTTAGTCATGCAAAGATACGAAGCCCAATAGTGGAGCTTTACCTTAGTTTGCCTTGAAATACGTAGATTTATGAACCATTTAGAGGCATAATATCCACTCGTAGCCAAGAAATTTCAGCTATTTAACAAAAGATCCATTGTGAAAAAGCCCCTTTACCTATTTCTAGTTTTGGCATTTGCTCTCTCGTCTTGCGAAGGGCCCGTAGACCCGGCCTGCAAAGGCCAGGCTAGGCAAGACTGCATTTGCACGAAGATCTATGACCCGGTCTGCGGTTGCGACGAGGTCACCTACGGCAACAGCTGCGAGGCGGAATGCGCAGGCGTAAAATCATGGACTCCTGGGGAGTGCGGTAACTAGCGCCGACCTAGGCCTTAGCATCAAGTGATTCACGCTGAGCCAGCTAGGGCTTGATACCAACAAAAAAGCCTGCAGATAAAGCAGGCTTTTGTGTTTCTGGCGGTGCGGACGGGACTCGAACCCGCGACCCCCGGCGTGACAGGCCGGTATTCTAACCAACTGAACTACCGCACCAGAAGGGCTGCAAATATACGCGGTCTAGGTAGATTTTAAAATGCTTGCCGGTCGCATTTTTTTAATCCAAATCCAGGGTAAAAATAGGGAGGGAGTGAAGCTCAAAAAGACCGCCAGATAGAGCCATAAAAAACGACTAAAGTCCCATGAAACAGGAACTTGATCCACGTAGTAAGTGTCGGGATTAAGTCGAATTATGCCCGTCATCTCTTGGGTAAAGAGAAGAGCAAAGGCTATTCCCGTTCCCCACAGAGCCCCGCGAAGCATCATGGGCGCAAGCATTCCGGCCAAAGCCAAGGGAGCCTGAGACGCTGACCAACCCAGAGCGCGCAGCAGGGCTAGGGCTCGCTGCTGCTCAAGAGAAAGTATAAGAAGGGTTCCTCCCAGGTTCACGGCGCCCACAATCATTAATACCAATGCCAAAATGGTCACGTTGGCATCGAACAAATCCAGCCATTGATACAGGGCAACAAGATCATCCTTAGGTAAATAGACTTCAAGATTAAAGGGAATCTCCTCACGTAGGAGCTTTGCCTCAGTGGCCGTGAGTGCAGACTCGTCGATGCGCACCCAGGTCGCTTGGGCGCTGTCGGGCCATCGCTGCAGCGTGCGGATTCCGTCGAGCAGGCCTACCGCAGTTTGTGAATCCCATTCTGCAAGTCCTGTTTCGTACAGTCCAGTTACCGTGAGGTAGCGAAGGGTGGGGGCAGTTCCGGCTTCACGGCTTGCATAAAAAGGCATTTCGTCGCCGACCTTCAGACCAAGTCGAGCGCTTAGTTTACGGCTAAGTACTACGTCGTAGGTGCTTTGCGGGGCATCCCCGTCTACCAGAAGCTGATCCCACTGAGGATTCCATCGCTGCCAACCAAGCCATTGCAAACCCTCCATGCCCTCGGGACCGGAGGCCACTCCA
>JBEEMM010000096.1:0-5227 GCA_041192685.1 Bacteroidota bacterium
CTTTTTTATGTTGCCCTTACGCGCGCGGAACAGAGGGCATATTTGACGCATGCACGGGTGCGCTACCGTTGGGGCAAGCTCATGGACTGCGAACCCAGTAGGTTCCTCGACGAACTTGACGACGAGCACTTGGACGTGCATCTGCCTGAGGTTGCCAAGAACTACGGGGTCCCTCGAGAACTGCGCGATGCCTTTGGCGACCCCGACCAACCTCAAACTTTTAGGGGGGGCGGCGCCTTTAACCGTAGCGGTTCCGCATCAAAGCCAGCCGGACCGCCGCCAGCTCCAATACGCTTTAGAAAGCCCGAAAACCTAAAGCCCTTGGGGCAGGCAAGTGCTGCGTCGGGAATTCCCGCAAACGAACTAATTTTGTCACCCGGGGTTCGCGTGCTTCACGACCGATTTGGAGCAGGCACCGTGACCGAAGTGGAATCCGCCGCCGATGGCGGTAAAGCCACCATAAAATTTGATAACGCGGGCGAAAAGAAACTCCTTCTTAAGTTCGCTAAATTGCAGCTCCTGGCTTAGCAGGAGCACAACCATGGAAACTGCAAGCATTACCACACTGTCGCTAGACTATAACACAGACCGCCCCGAGATGACCCTTGGGGAGTACGGCCGCCTCGTGCAGACCATGCTCGAGTTTTGTTTGACCCTAGACGATAAAGCCAAGCGTACCGAGACTGCGGCGCATATAGTAGACACGGTCGGCCGCTTGAACCCGGCCATGCGAGGGCAGCCTGACTTTGCTCGCAAGGTTTGGGACCACCTTCACGTGATGTCTAAGTTTGAGTTGGACGTCGACGGCCCCTACCCTGCTCCCCAGCGCGAACTGCTCGAAGCCAAGCCCGAACGGGTGCCCTACCCGGCAAAAAGCCGTAGCCACCGGTACTACGGGGTTATTCTCCAAAACCTCATCAGTACGGTTGCCGAAATGGAGCCCAGTGAAGAACGCCAGGGGATCGAGTACGACATTGCCAACCAAATGAAGCGGGCCTACCTGAGTTGGAACAAGGACACCGTAGACGACGCCGTAATTTTTAACGACCTCCGGCTGCTTTCGGGTGGACGTTTGGGTCAGGAAGGTTCTGCATTGTCCGTCGCCAAAGGGGTGGTGTCGCAGAATGCGCCCTTGCATGCCAAAAACCGCAAAAAGAAGCCCATGAATTCTTCTAATTTTAACAAACGCAAAGGCGGATTTACCCGCAAGTGAGTATGGCCTCATTCAAAATAACCGGCGGAACAGCCCTCAAGGGCGATGTGCATCCTCAGGGTGCTAAAAATGAAGTACTTCAAATAATTTGTGCCGTTCTGCTGACCGACCAGCCGATGCGCATTACCAACGTACCCGACATTATCGATGTAAATAAACTCATCGAAATCATCGGCGACTTCGGAGTGCGCGTTAGCAAAAACGGACCTGGAGATTTCACCTTTGTAGCGGATTCTGTGGATGTTGATTATTTGTTTGGAACAACCTACAAAAACAAAGGGGCCTCATTGCGCGGATCCGTTATGGTGGTTGGACCCATGCTTGGCCGCTTTGGCAAAGGCTATATTCCCAAACCCGGTGGCGATAAAATTGGACGCCGCCGACTAGACACCCACTTTGAGGGCTTCATGAAGCTCGGGGCTAAATTCATTTATGAAGAAGAGGCCTACTTCTATGGCGTGGAGGCCCCAGCCGAAGGACTCAAGGGTGCCTATATTTTGCTCGACGAACCCTCAGTAACGGGTACTGCCAACATTGTGATGGCCGCAGTTCTGACCAAGGGATTGACAACCATCTACAATGCCGCCTGCGAACCCTACCTGCAGCAACTCTGCTCGATGCTCGTTAGAATGGGCGCCAAGATTGAGGGCATTGGGAGCAACCGACTCAGCATTACCGGAGTAGACCGTTTGTCAGGCACCGAGCACCGATGCCTACCCGACATGATTGAGATTGGTTCATGGATCGGCCTGGCCGCAATGACCAAGTCTGAAATTACCATAAAGAACGCCGGCATTGCCCACCTTGGACAAATCCCCAACGTATTCCGCAAGCTTGGAATTATCATTGAGGAGCGCGGAGACGACCTCTACATCCCGGCGCAAGAGCACTACGAAATTGGATCCTATCTTGACGGCTCCATGGTAACAATAGCCGATGGACCCTGGCCTCTTTTTACCCCTGATCTGTTGAGTATTGTCTTGGTAACCGCTACCCAGGCCCGTGGCTCTATTTTGGTTCACCAAAAGATGTTTGAAAGCCGGTTGTTTTTTGTAGACAACCTCATTGAAATGGGGGCCCAGATAATCCTTTGTGACCCGCACCGAGCAAGCGTAATCGGGTTGGATCGCAAGTTCAGCCTTAGGGCTACCCGAATGTCCTCGCCCGACATTCGCGCGGGAATTGCTCTTTTGATTGCCGCACTGAGTGCCGAAGGAACCTCGACCATTCACAACATTGAGCAAATTGATCGAGGATACGAGCAGATCGATAAGCGACTCCGCGACCTCGGCGCCAAAATTGAACGTGTTCTGGACTGATTTTTAAACTTATTTTTACCGCATGAAATATATCCTTTCCCTAGGCATTGCTGCCACTCTACTGGCCGCTAGTCCTGCGAGCATCGTAACTGCACCCGACGCTTCGTCGCAATTGGCTACGGTAAACGTGGGATCCATGGCTCCCGACATTGCACTTCTCGACCCTTCGGGCAAAACCCGTAAGCTTTCAGACCTTCGGGGCAAGGTGGTACTTCTTGACTTTTGGGCTGCCTGGTGCGGACCATGCCGCATGGAAAACCCCAACGTAGTTAAAACCTACAACGAGTACAAGAACGCCAAGTTCAGCACCGGAAAAGGTTTTGAAGTCTTCTCCGTGTCGCTAGACAACACAAAGGATCGCTGGATTGAAGCAATTGCCAAGGACGGACTTGTTTGGACCAACCACGTGAGCGACCTCAAGGGATGGCGCTCTGAAGGAGCTGCGCTTTATGGCGTGAACTCCATTCCTGCTACCTACTTGATTGACGGCAAAGGCAAGGTCATCGCCAAAAATTTACGCGGACCAGCGCTAGAGAATGCGCTTAAAGCTATGGAATCCAAGTAAGGATTTACCTCCTTTCTCAGGGTCTGCCAATATGACATTAAATGGTCGTTTGGCAGGCTTTGTGTTTTAAGGCGAAGAGACGAAGTCATTGATCAATGAAAGACCAAACAAAGAACCCCAAAGAACCCCTAGAGGCAATCCTGGAAGAGGCGACCGCAACCCAGGCAGAGGCTGAACCTACAGAGCGCGACATCGAAGCTGAAATTCAAGAGCTCAAGGACCAAAACCTGAGACTTTATGCGGAGTTTGAAAACTTTAGGCGTCGCAATGCCCGTGAACGCCTCGAGCTGATGTCGGTTGCTGGAGAAAAAGTAATTAAGTCGGTACTGCCGGTGCTCGATGACTTTGAGCGCGCCCTTAAGACCTTGGCCGAGGGCTCGGAGCGCTTGGGCCTAGAACTCATACAAAACAAGCTCGTTAATGCCCTGAAGAGCGAGGGCTTAAAGCAAATGGAATCTACGCTGGGTCAAGCCTTTGACGTGGAGCGGATGGAGGCCATTACCAACGTCCCCGCCCCTTCTGAAGATTTAGTGGGTTGCGTCGTGGATGAGCTTGAAAAGGGCTACCTCTTGGGAGATAAAATAATTCGATATGCCAAGGTCGTAGTAGGCCAAGGAAACTAAGAATATGAGTAAGCGCGATTACTACACCGTACTGGGAGTAGCCCGAGGAAGCTCGGCCGAGGAGATTAAAAAGGCATACCGCAAGCTTGCGATTCAGTTCCACCCCGACAAGAATCCAGGCGACGCCGCAGCAGAAGATAAATTTAAGGAGGCCGCAGAGGCCTATGAGGTGCTGTCGAACCCCGAGAAGAAGCAGAAGTACGACCAATTTGGGCACCAGGCCTTTGGCCCCGGCTCAGGGGGCGGCGGTGGCGGAATGAATATGGATGACATATTCAGCCATTTTGGTGACATTTTTGGAGACTCCTTTGGCGGTGCCTTTGGAGGATTTGGAGGTCGTGGCGGCGGCGGTGCCAACCGAGGAGCCAACCTGCGTGTTCGCGTAAAGCTCACCCTTGAAGAGATTGCCAACGGTGTCGAGAAGAAGATTAAGATTCGTAGAGCCATTCCCGCAGACGGACTTACGTTTAAAACCTGTGCTTCATGCGGAGGCTCGGGTCAGGTAACCCGAGTTCAGAACACCATCCTGGGTCAGATGCGCACAGCGAGTGCATGCCCAAGCTGCCAAGGAGCCGGTAAAACCATAGACAAGAGACCCGAAGGCGTGGGAGCGGACGGACTCGAGCGCCACGACGAAGTCGTAAGCGTTAAAATCCCTGCCGGCGTGCAGGATGGCATGCAGCTTAGGGTGCAGTCCAAAGGGAACCACGGTCCTGCAGGCGGTGCCGCAGGAGACCTTATTGTCTCGATTGAAGAAGAAGCCCACGAACTTCTGGTGCGCGAAGGCAACAACCTCCACCACGAACTGCATTTGTCCTTCCCGGATGCTGCCCTGGGCACCACCGTAGAGGTCCCAACAGTATCGGGTAAGGTCCGCATGAAAATTGACCCCGGAACCCAAAGCGGCAAAACGTTAAGGCTCAAAGGCAAAGGACTACCTAGCCTCGAGGGCTACGGGCAGGGCGACCAACTGATTCACGTAGCGGTATGGACACCCAAGTCCTTGACCAACGACGAAAAAGAAATCCTAGAGAAGCTTAACCAAAGCGATCGGTTTAAGCCTCGACCAGGTGCTGGCGACAAGAGTTTCTTTGATAAAGTAAAGGACCTGTTCCAAACCTAGGACGGAGAACCCAACAAAAAACGCGGCCAAAGAGCCGCGTTTTTTATGACGTTGAGTGAAGGCTCGGGTCAATAAACAATGGTCACTGGCCCTGAATAGCGCAAAGCGCCTGGGCCTACCACAAAGAAGTAGTAGGTTCCGCTCGGCAAGAGGTTGCCGTCGAGGTCGGTGCCGCCCCAGTCGTTGGCATAGGCCTCTTTCTCATAGACCCATGTGGTCCCCCAACGATTCATAACCCTAAGGGTACAGGCGTCTCCAAACTGAACCTCGCTGAGGTCCAGAACGTCGTTCATGCCGTCACCATTGGGAGTTAGCACGTTCATTACATTCGACAGATCAGGACTAACCTGATCGGGAAGCCAGCTGACAAAGACCGTATCAATA
>JBEEMM010000097.1:0-5128 GCA_041192685.1 Bacteroidota bacterium
CATTCAAATCCGCGTCGACAATCCAGTTTGACTTCATAGACTATTTGGTGTTCAAAAAAGGTCTGCAAAGGTAGGTATTGTATCTTAGGCAAAAATACCAAGCAGTGAAGAGTCCCCTGAAATACCTGATTGCGGTCCTAATGCCCTTGACCGCTATTGCTCAATCCCCCGAATTTTCCGTTTACGGGGGTCTGCCCATGTTCCTTCGCGACAACGCCAGCCCATTTGGAAAATGGGGAGCGCACGAGGGCGGATTGGACGGTCTTAACCTAAGTGCCGGCGCCGAACTTCAGCTCCCCCTTTGGAATGACTTGAGCATGCATGCCGGGCTCGACCTCTACTCCATCCGCGCTGTGGGCTCGACCTACACAGCCCAGCTCAGCGGGGCATCTCCACGCATTGGGCTTGGCTATACCCGGCCCCTGGGCAACCTTTTGGTGCAGGCACGCGGGTCCCTCGGGCTCGCCAGCATTCGCACGACCCAAACCATAGGTGCAATTACCACCAAACTCAATGAAGGGCTCTACACTTGGGGTTCCCTATCGGCTCCCGCATCGCTGGGCTTGCGCGTCTCCATGCCCTACTCAAGCGGAAGGCTTTATGCAGAGCTCAGCTACCGATACTTTATGTTTGACGACGGCCTAGACGGCATGGGCGGAGGCGGAACTCGCATTGGCGGCCACGACGACCAAATGCTTATTGGTGTAGCCGGGTACACCTGGAACCTCCAAAACCTCCAAAGCCGCGACCAGCGCGAACTCGTTCAAGCCAAGAAGGCTGCGCAGTCCATACCCTCTCTGAAAAAAGCGAGCGAAGAGCTCAAAATTGCCCAAGCCGAATTAATGGACGAGCTTGAAGTAGTCAAAATTCAAAAGCTCAAGTTGGAGCAGCGCCTCGACTCCATAGACCAAGGTCTCAAAGCGCCAAGCGCGACACAAAGCCAAATGGCCGGCGGCAGCACTGGCTCTAACCCCGGAATCCGATATGTCGTCGTCGTGGGAAGCTTCCGCAGCGAACGCTTAGCCGCACAGTATGTGAGTCGACTGAAGGCCGCCGGAGTGAACTGCTCTATTACCGAAGGATCGAATGGATTTGTTCGAGTGTACACGGGTCCGTACCTGTCTGAATCCCTTGCCTTTAGTATGCTCGATAAGGTCCGCGTCGAAACGCCGGGGGCTTGGCTGCTTCGCTTGTAACGTTGGCTTTTGGTTTCTGGCTTCTAGATCATTTTGGGCTAGGCGCGAATAACGAGAAACGAGGAACAAGCAACGCACTGAAATGAATTAAAAAACCCGGACCTCACGGTCCGGGGTTTTTTTGTGCGCGAAGGGGGACTCGAACCCCCACATCCTTACGGACACTAGATCCTGAGTCTAGCCTGTCTACCAATTTCAGCACTCGCGCTTAATGATCCCTGGTAAGGGGTAATTCTACTCTGAGCCACTCATGGGACTCGAACCCACGACCCTCGCATTACGAATGCGATGCTCTACCAACTGAGCTAAAGTGGCAAAATGGGCTGCAAATATAGGTGGGGGGGCTGTACTTTTGGGCAGTAACCATTCCTTCGAACCATGCGCCTCATTCTTACCCCACTGCTCACGCTGATTAGCACCGGCTTGTTTGCTCAACTTTTTGCTGGTTTTGGCGCGGAATACCGCATCCCAAGCGCCAACAGAATGGCTACAAGCAGCAGCCCCATTACCCAAATTGGCTACCAATGGGGAGACTTCGCTGCCGTCAGTCAGTTCAGGGTTCCGAGTAAGGCGCCTGACTACACCGTTCCCAACTGGTTTGCGGGCGGACGATTGGAGTGGATTGCCTACGACCTAAGCCTTGATAGCCTGCCTCTGCCCCTTCTGAATGCGGTACAATGGCAGGTGGTTTTGAGCGGACAATGGTCTAGGCTCGACGGCCACCGCTTTCGCAGCGAACATTTGGGCGTGTACGACACCGACCATTGGACCCGTGAAATCTACCAATTTCAGTATGGGCGCAACGAGTTTCTCGCAGGAATCGGCATTCAAGGTCGATACAAATCCTGGTCAGCACTTGCCGAAGTTCAGTATGGACCCGGTGCGCGACTCGATACCTGGGTTTACCGCAGCCATCTGTTCCAAGACGGCAACGAGGTCATTATTGACGACTACTACTTCTACGAACGATATAATTTGGCTCGATTAAGCATAACCCTGCGCAAAAACTTAACATTCCCGTCAAAGTAGGAGCCCCAATCTAGCGATTCCGACCTATTTCATGAATAATTTGCGGCAATTCGCTTAGATTTTTTTACTTACTTTTATGGGCAGTTCCATGCTGCACCAAATCTGACCAACCATGATCAAACGTATTCTAATAATCATCCTTATTGGCGCCACAATCGGAGCCTCAGCCCAATTGAGCCTACCCACTTTTGAAGTAGGGGCCGGCTTGGCATTGCGTCATACCGAGGGATTCTACATTCCACGTTTTAGTATGGCGGGGCATAAAATATTCAAGGGCCTTGGCCTTTATATGACTTACGAGCAGCGCAACAACGTTCAGTTTTCTGACGACTTTAATGCGGACGGCAACTACCAACGCTACTTAGTAGGTCCCACCTTGTATGTAAATCCCAACATTTACCTCTACGGTGGCATCAGTCCTCTTGGCCCTTATGGCCTTGGTGGCGACGGCGGCTTTGGCAAGGTGCGCAAAGAAATTAGCTTTGCCTATGTTTTTAAGCCCTTTACCCTGCACGCAGGCTATTCAAATTGGGTTGGTTTTACCACTGGCGTCGGATATCAATTCGGCGGAGCCTCTGGTACGGAGATGAGTTTTCAAAGCAAGTCCCGTCGTCCAAAACCTGCTTCTTCTGGTATGGCTAAGAAGACCGAGTCCCTGCGAGTTGACACCGTATTAATAACCAAAGAAGTAATTAAAGAAGTAGTTAAAGAAGTAAATTAAAGAGGTTCCAATGGAGTCCATTAGAGAGGTCACCAAAGAAGTTGTACTTGAATCTGCCTTAACCCTACTCTTTAACCTGAATTCTACAGAATACTCAAATGCTACCGCGGTTAAGGTTGAAAGCGAACTAGCAGCGCTCCGTGCTAAGTATCCGAACTCTAAACTGCTCATTGTTGGCAATACCGACGAATCAGGAAGTGCAACCTACAACTACAACCTCGGTTTAATGCGGGCTCAAAAAGTAGCCAACTACCTAATGTCCAAGACTGGACTTGGCGAGGAGAACATCATTATTCGTTCCGACGGTAAGGTTCGTCCCCTGTCAGGCGATGATAAAGACCAAAACCGCCGGGTTGACGTGTACATCATGCTCGACAAGTAGGATTAGCAAGCTTTAAAAACAAAAAGCCCGGCTTCGAAGGCCGGGCTTTTTTATTGGTGCGGATGAAGGGAATCGAACCCCCACGCCTCACGGCGCTAGATCCTAAGTCTAGTGCGTCTACCAATTTCGCCACATCCGCATTAGGAGGGGCAAAGATACATTGTCGAAGCCTCTGTTCTGCTGCCTCAATTTGAAGCCTGCGATGGGGCCTGATGGCTCAAAGGAAGTACCTTTGAACGGCCATGGCAGTACAAACATTGATTCCGAGCGAGCTGAGTATTCAAGACCTGCAGCGCACCCTCCAATTTGCCGTCGGGCCAAGGCCCATAGCCTTGGTTTCGAGCATAAACAGGCTCGGCCAAGTCAACCTTTCGCCGTTTAGCTACTTTAATATTTTTAGCACCAATCCGCCGATTCTCATCTTCTCACCGTCCCAGAGACTGCGCGACGGAGGCAGTAAAGACAGCCTACTGAATGTTCAGGAGGTTCCCGAGGTGGTGGTTCATGCGGTCAGCCATGCCATGGTAGAGCAGACCAGCCTGTCAAGCACTTCGTACGAACGCGGAGTAAACGAATTCATCAAGTCAGGCTTCACTGCGCTTCCAAGCACGCACGTAGCGCCCCCAAGAGTAGCCGAATCTCCCGTAGCCTTAGAGTGCAGGGTGAACGAGGTAATCGCGCTAGGAGAGGGTCCGGGCGCCGGCAATTTGGTTGTTTGCGAGGTTATTGCCATTCACATTGACGAGCGCATTCTCGACGAAGACGGCCAGCTTGACCAAGATCGACTCGACTTGGTAGGTCGTTTGGGCGGAGATTGGTACGTGCGAGCCCATGGCGAAGCCCTTTTTGAGGTAGAGAAGCCCGTCACGACCCTGGGAATTGGGGTGGATGCCCTTCCGCGCAGCGTTAGGTTGTCGACGGTGCTCACGGGCAACGACCTCGGAAAGCTCGGAAACACTGAAATGCTGCCCCTGCAAATTGAAATTGAGGAATTCATGCAGCATCACCGCATTAACGCTATCTTTAGGCTTCATGTCGATCCAATTGAGCGCCGAGAGGCCCTGCACCTGTATGCCAAAGAGCAGCTCGATAAGGGCAAAGTCCACAAGGCTTGGAAGGCCTTGCTGGTGGATCGTCTGAATACCCACAATACCGACACAGAATAACCCCCCCTAATTAATTTTTCTCTATATCCATGGAACTTTCCGGAACCATTAAAAAGCTTTTTGAGACCCAGCAGGTCAGCCCAACTTTTCGCAAGCGCGAGGTAGTAATTGAAACCGACGAGAATTACCCGCAGGTAATTATGTGTGAATTCACTCAAGATCGTGCAGACATTCCATCTCGGTACAACGAGGGAGATAAAGTGACCGTCTCCATCAACATTCGCGGCCGCGAGTGGACCAACCGCGAGGGCGAAACCCGCTACTTCGTGAGCATCCAAGGATGGCGTATGGCCCCATGGGACGGCACCAGTGCCGAACCCACTAGCGCACCCCGCTCTGACCGCGACGACCGCGGCGGAGACCGTGGCGGCAACTACGGCGGCGGTGGCGACCGACGAAACCAAGGCGGCGGCGGAGACCGACGCAACCAAGGCGGCAACTACGGCGGCGGCGGCGGAGACCGACGCAACCAAGGCGGCAATTTTGGCGGAGGAGGAGACCCCATTGCTCGTGCCGCTTCGCAGCAGGCGCCGGGCTTTGACAAGTCCAACGACGACGACGATTTGCCATTTTGATATCTTAGTTTCAAAGGCATAGAAGGCGACCCCGCGGGGTCGCCTTTTTTTATTGCAAT
>JBEEMM010000098.1:0-5110 GCA_041192685.1 Bacteroidota bacterium
CCACCGCGTTGTTGGAGAAATTGCAACCTCTCAACTCAAACCCTGCACCGAGAAAAAAATCGCTGCGATTTTACAGGGCGAAAGCCTGGCCATGTGCTCGACGTGGATGGACGAGGTGAAGTCCGACAAGGCTTACGACCATTGGGATCCCTGGCACTACTGCACCATTGGCGACCACCAATCCTATGCCGAAGCCGGCACGCCTAGCCAAGGAGACATTTTATTGAAGCTAGACGAAATTACCCGAGAGCTCGAGACCAAAAAGTTCAAGCATGGCGGCGAAGCCAATGCCATTAAAATTTTAGTGCACCTTTTGGGCGACCTGCACCAGCCCCTGCACGTGGGACGAGGCGACGACAAGGGAGGTAATGACTTTAAAATCAAGTATTTTGGCAAGAGCAGTAACCTCCACCGAATTTGGGACAGCGACCTGATTGACGGCACCCAGCTTTCGTACACCGAATACAGCCAGCACCTGCTGAGAACGACTACTCAAGACCGCGTGAAGCAGCATCAATCGGGCAGCTACCTGGATTGGGCCAATGAATCCAAGGCACTGCGAATGGCCGGAATCTACCCGCCCGCCGACCTTGAAAACCTGAGCTACCAGTATGGATACGAGAACTACAGCCGCCTTGAAGAGCGACTCGTTCAGGCTGGCATCCGCCTGGCTATGGTGCTGAACCGCATCTACGGATGCTAAACCGCAAGAGCGTGTACGCCCTGCATGCGCTGCTGCTGATGGCGCGCTCGCCGGCTGAGCGTTTTTCTTCGGTGCGATTGGCCGAAGCCTGCGGCAGTCCACGGCGCTTTTTGGAGCAAATTCTTCGCGAGCTTCGGGAGTCAGGCCTGCTTCACTCCGAACCTGGGCGGCTTGGTGGCTACCAGCTTTCGCGAGCCTCCAGTGAGGTTTCTCTCGCAGAGATTCTTCGGGTCGTAGAAGGACCTATTGCCCTATTGCCCTGTGCATCGCACCGGTTTTATCAGCCCTGCCCAGAATGCAAAAATCCGCAAGAATGCGGCCTGCAGGATGCCTTGGTTCAGGTGCGAAACGAAACCGTGCAGTCCCTAAAGTCCATCAGCCTTGCCGACCTGGTGCAGCGCGAAACGGTGCTGGGTAGCCAAAACCGAAGCATTTTAAGACCCATTCCCTACATACCCCTACCATGATGACCCGACAAATTCCGCCCCTGTACGGCAGCATCCTAGAAACGATTGGCCGCACCCCCATGGTGCGCCTCAACGCCATCGCCCAAGGAATTCCGGGCGAAGTACTTGCCAAGGTAGAATACTTTAACCCAGGCCATTCCACTAAGGACCGAATGGCCATAAAGATGGTTGAAGACGCCGAGGCCGACGGCCGCCTCAAGCCGGGCGGTACTATTATTGAATGTACCTCTGGCAATACGGGAATGGGCCTTGCCCTCGCTGCCGTGGTTAAAGGCTACCGGCTGATTTGCACCATGAGCGACAAGCAGTCCAAAGAAAAAATGGACGTGCTGCGCGCCCTTGGTGCCGAGATTCACGTTTGCCCCACCAACGTAGCCCCTGACCATCCGGACTCCTACTACTCGGTTGCACGCAGGCTGAATTCTGAAATTGCGAATTCGTTCTTCCCGAACCAGTACGATAATTTGAGCAACCGCCAGGCGCACTATGAGTCAACGGGTCCAGAGATTTGGGAGCAAACCCAAGGCCGCATTACCCACTTTGTGGTGGGCGTTGGTACGGGCGGAACCATCTCGGGCGTCGCTCAGTACCTTAAAGAGAAGAACCCGGACATCCAAATTTGGGGCATTGACACCTACGGTTCGGTATTCAAAAAGTTCCACGAGACCGGTGAGTTTGATCCGCAGGAGATTTACGGATACATCACCGAGGGAATTGGCGAAGACATTCTTCCGAAGAACGTCGACTTTAGTCTAATTGATAAGTTTGAAAAAGTTACCGACCGAGACGGAGCGCTCGCCGCACGAGAACTGGCGCGCAAGGAGGCCCTTTTGCTCGGTTATTCCTGTGGCTCCGCCTTTCAAGGACTGCGCCAGCTCAAGCACCTTCTGCCACCCGATGCGGTAACGGTAGTGCTCTTTCACGACCACGGCAGCCGCTATGTGGGTAAAATCTACAACGACGACTGGATGCGCGAACGCGGATTCCTTCGCGAGGAATGGAAGACCCTAGGCGAAGCCGTTCAAGGCAGGGCCGCAAGACCTATTGTGACCATCGGCGCCGAAGAACCCATTAACAATGCTATTGTGCAGTTTAAACGGTTTGGCATCAGCCAGCTTCCGGTTAGCGATGGACTGACCTACGTCGGCAGCCTCACGGAGTCTCACGTAATCAACGCACTCACCTCTGGCGAGGGAGGAATTCAGCAGCTGGTCAGGACCGCCATGGGAGCCCCCTTCCCTACCCTTCCTGCCTCGGCGAGCCTGCTCGACGGCGTCAAGGCCATGGGAGAAACCTTCAATGCCCTTATAGTGCGGAGCCAAGACGCCGACCACATTGTAAGCAAGCACGACCTGCTGGCGCAGTTGGCCTAGGTGGCGTGGTTGGCTAGTAGCTAGCAACTAGTGACTAGAAACTTTCATAGTTAATTCAGATTTTTTTACTAATTTCGCACCCCTAATCTTAACAATCGGGTTTAGAACCCTTATAAAACGTTAACCCAATATGGCAACACGCATTCGCCTTCAACGCCACGGTCGCAAGAGCCGCCCCATTTTTCACATTGTAGTAGCCGACAGCCGCGCCAAGCGCGACGGACGCTTCATTGAGGCCCTAGGCATCTACAATCCCAACACCAACCCAGCGACGATTGACATCAACTTTGAACGCGCTCTGGAATGGATGATGACGGGTGCAGAGCCCAGCGATACAGCCCGTGCGATCTTATCGCACAAAGGTATTTTGATGAAAAAGCACCTTCTTGAAGGAGTAAAAAAAGGAGCCCTTACCCTAGAGCAAGTCGAAGAGCGCTTCGAGAAGTGGCTTAACGAAAAGCAGGCATTAGTAGACAATAAGGTCACCAGCCTAATTACCTCCGCTCAAAAAAATAAGGCTGATCGCTTGAAGGTTGAGGCAGAGTCCAATACCAAAAAGGCAGCTGCAATTGCCGCTAAGCTTGCTTTGATGAGCAGCGCAGCGCTAGAGACTGCCGAAGCAGCCGCAACAGAGGCTAACGCCGAAGAAGCCGCCGAGGTTTCCGCTGATGCCGCACCTGAAGTTGCAGCAGAAGCCGCTCCCGAAGTTGCAGCAGAAGCCGCTCCTGAGGTTGCAGCAGAAGCCGCTCCCGAAGTTGCAGCAGAAGCCGCTCCCGAAGTTGCAGCAGAAGCCGCTCCTGAAGTTGCAGCAGAAGCCGCTCCCGAAGTTGTAGCAGAAGCCGCTCCTGAAGTTGCAGCAGAAGCCGCTCCTGAAGAAGCAGAAGCCCCTGCAGCGACAGAATCGGACGATTCTGCTGCGGTAACGGAATAATTCGACAGTTCGGTGGAAGGCTACTTCCAGGTGGGCTACGTCCGCAAAAAGCACGGTTTTAAAGGAGACGTTGTAGTTCGCATAACCGCGGACGACCCGAGCCCTTACGACGATATTGATGCCTTTTTCCTGGAGAATCAGGGCAAGGCCATCCCCATTTTTATTGAAACAAGCCGTGGCGTGAAAGCCGACGAGTCTATTGTGCGCTTCGACGGAATTGAAGGAGAAGCGGCAGCCCAGGCTCTAATCGGCAGCGTTCTATGGCTTCCTGACGCCTTGCTTCCGGAACTCAAGGAAGATCAATTCTACTACCACGAGCTGCCTGGCTATACCGTGGTCAATCCAGGAATAGTGGTCGGGATGAAGTTGATAAAGGTTTTGGAGTATCCTGCCCAGGATTTGTTTGAGATTCAGGTGGACGGACGGGAACAGCCTGTACTGATTCCTGTGGTTGACGCATTTATTGAACGCCTCGACAAACCAAAGACTACCCTCTACCTCTGCGCACCAGAGGAACTCTACAGCCTCTGAACCCGCTCGTCGAAGTGGATTCCGCGCTCGCCCAATTCTGCGAGAATTGGCTGGTACAACGAAGCCAAGTTGGGCATCAGTACTCCGCGCTCAGGAATCAGGTTTAAAGCCACCAAACGGGTAGCCATGGCTACGGGCCAGCCCACGGTAATGGCCATAGCCGTTGCGTCTTTGGAGCGCCCTTTAGCCACAAGCGAAGACTGCAGCCGATGACGGACTCCAGAAAGCTCGTACTCAATGCGGTGAATCATAGCGACCATGTCGGTATCAGCGTCGGTCATGGTCCACTTCTTCATAAGAATATGCTGCAGAACCTGGGCCGGAGTACCCTCAGGAATGCCTATTAGCTCGTCAGTAAAAAGACCCAACCACTCAAACTTTTCCAAGAGGTCAGAATCTTGGCTGATGTTCATGTAGTGCATGAGCTTAAGCTCCACGCTGTCTGATGAGTGGTAGGCCAAAAAGGTATTTAGGAAGTCACGGTGGGTCATTTTATCCACCTGCTCCAAGGGATAGCTGTCGTCCGTACAACCTAGTTTGACAAAAACATCCCAGGCCCTGCAAAATCCAGGGCGTCGCAGTGTTCCACGATACATCGTAGAAACACCATTTAAGCCATAGGCGGACTGGTACTTCAAGGAATCTCGGTTGGCATAGCCCTCAAAACGTCCGTAGCCTGGTATTTCTAGGAATTCCGTGCGGCGAAACACTTGGTGGTAGGGAATGTGCTTGTACTTGTTCTCCTGAATAAAGTGTACTGCCCCGCCGGAGCCGGCCAGCACCACATTGCGCGGATTCCAAGAGAACTTGTAGGCCCAAGGGTTCGTTGGGCTTTCGGGAGCGAGAATGCCTCCGCAAAAGCTCTCGTAGGAGGTGATTTTGGCGCCTTCAGAGGTCAATCGATTCAGGATTTCCATGGTCGACATGTGGTCGATTCCCGGATCTACTCCGCACTCATTGACAAAAACCAATCCTTTTTCCCGTGCTTCTTGGTCCAAAGCCTGCATTTCAGGGCTGATGTAGGACGCCGTAACCAGGTGCTTGCCTTCTTGAACACAGCGCCGCGCTATGGGAAGGTGCATGAATGCCGGCAGCATAGAAACCA
>JBEEMM010000099.1:0-9179 GCA_041192685.1 Bacteroidota bacterium
ACGACCACGTTCGAATGTACGGCGAAGACTATGCCGACCGACTTAAAAGCGCAGGCTTCGAGGTGGAGCGCGTAGATCTCGCAGACCGACTAGAGGCCGAAGAATACCAGCGCTACCGCCTTCCGCAGGGCGAACCCCTCTTTGTGGTGCGCAAGGCCCTCGCTTAGAATCAGCACAGGGGCATCCGAGGAATGGGTGCCAACAAAAATCCCACCGCTCTCGCGGTGGGACTCAATCGTTTTAATGGATTTCTAGCCCAGAATAGCGGCCAACTCCACAGCCATTTTGTGCTCCTCTTCTTGCGCAAGAATGGGGTCCACCAAAATCCGCCCAGAATGCTCGTCAATGGTAATTTTCTTGCGCTGGGCAATCTCCATTTGGCGCTGCGGCGGAATGGTAAAGAATGAACCGGCTGAGGCTCCGCGCTCGATGCTTACTACAGCCAAACCGTTGCGCACCTTGGCGCGAATTCGCTGGTAGGCACTAAGCAAGCGGTCGTCGCCAATAACCTCAGAGAGGGTACCGCTCTTAGCGAGCAGCAATTCTTCTTCACGCTTGGTCTCTGCAATAATGGTATCGAGCTCGGCCTTCTTAAAATCAAGGTGGCTTTGACGCTCAGCCAACTTCACCTGAACCGACTCCAGGGCAATCCCCTTGCTCTCTAGCGAAGCCTCAAACTCGCGAATGTGCTTCTCGGCCAATTGAATCTCAAGGGCTTGGTACTCAATTTCTTTAGCGATCGCATCAAACTCGCGGTTGTTGCGCACATTCTTCTGCTGCTCTTCGTACTTGGCGATTTTGTCTTGGCAGTTCTTAATCATCAACTTGTGGCCCTTGGTCTCGGTCTTGGCTTGATTGATGTCTTCTTCGACCTTAGAAAGGCGAATTTGCAGTCCTGCAATCTCGTCTTCCATGTCTTCTACTTCAAGAGGTAATTCACCCCTAAGGCTTCGGATGTCGTCAATCCGACGGTCCACAATTTGCAGGCTGTAGAGCGCGCGTAGTTTATCCTCGACCGAGGTTGTAGCAGAAGGGACAGTAGTTGACTTTTTAGCCATGGCGTTTGTAGGTACTAACGGGATGGTTCTCCGTTGTCGAAATATGGACTGCAAAAGTAGTAAATTCTAGCCGAATCGCCTCGGCCCAATCGTCGATAAATGGACGTTCGCTCTCACCATGTCCCACATCGATGAGTACAAGGTCCTTGGGCATGTCCTGAAAGGCATGGTACTTCACGTCGCCCGTTACGTAGGCGTCTGCCCCAGAAGCCGCTGCAGCACTAATAAACTCCGCTCCTGACCCGCCACAAACTGCCACCCTAGAAAGGATTCGAGATGAATCGGACCCACTGTACCGTATGCAATCCGAGCCTAAATTTTGAGCGCAGACTTGCAAAAAATCCTTCAATTCCATCGGTTTTTGGAGGTTGCCGACTGCTCCGTAGCCAGCCTCGTCCCACTGGTTCTCAAGCGCGATCCAAGAATGGGCGACAACTTCGTAGGGATGAACCTGCAAAACTGCTTTTTGCACGGCCTCTTTGGCCCCTTTGGGAACCAAAAATTCAAGGCGAAGCTCCGCACTACGCGACTGTACCCCTTCTTCTCCCATATAGGGATTGGATCCCTGCAAGGGTCTAAACGTGCCGGTGCCCGGCGAAGCAAAATGGCATTCGTCGTAGGCCCCAGAACGACCTGCTCCGGCGCTATAAGCCGCCTGCTCTACTAATTCCGCATGGCTAGAGGGCACGTACAGTACCCAGCTGAGCAATTCCCCAGCACGGGGCATCATGATCTTGGCATCGCGGATTCCCAATCGTTTAGCGAGAGAGAAACTCACACCGCCCTTAATGCTGTCCCAATTGGTATGGCCGGCGTACAAAGCCACTCCGCTACTAATGGCGAGTTCCACGGTGCGCTCGACTGCCGTTGCGCCGGTAATTTGCTTTAGGCCCTTAAAAATAACAGGGTGATGGCTTAGGACCAGGTTGCATCCGCGCGAAACCGCCTCTTGGACCACGGCCTCGTCGGCGTCAAGACAGCATAGCACTCCAGTAAGCGGCCTGTCCCGACGACCTACAAGCAGTCCACAGTTGTCGTAGGACTCCTGAAGCCTCAAGGGCGCGCGCAACTCAAGCCAATGGGCAAATTCTCCGATGGTCATAATAATGCAAAGAAACAAAAAGGCCGCCCTTTATGGGCGGCCTTCAGAACACAATGCAGGTTGTGGATTACTCCTTGCCTTCCATTTCTTCTTTAAGACGAGCTAGGCTATCAAAGTCACCAAGGGTAGACTTTTCAACCTGAGCGTTGATGGACTGCACCGTGGTCTTAGACCCTGATGCTGAACCAGAACCGGCTCCGCCTTTACCGCCCTTCTTGCCCTTTGGGGCATCCGAATCGTCTTCGATCATACCGCCTTTGACAGCTTGGGTATGCGAAACTAAGATTCGACGAGAATCACGGTTAAACTCAATTACGCTGAACTCCAGTTCCTCGCCTTCGGCAATGCTCGAATTATCAAGCTTCACGGAGTGGCGTGGGGGGCAATAAGCCTCTAACTCGGCGTTTGCGAACCAAATATTGAAGCCCTTGTCGGCCGCTGATTTGACGCTTCCGGTGTGGATGCTGCCAACCGAGTAAACGTCCTCAAGGCTATCCCATGGGTTGTCGCTAACCTGCTTGTGGCCTAGGCTCAAGCGACGGTTTTCTACGTCAATGTCCATAACCTTAACTTCAAGCTTTGCGCCCACTGAAGTGAATTCGCTTGGGTGCTTCACCTTCTTCAACCAAGACAGGTCGCTGATGTGAATAAGGCCGTCGATGCCCTCCTCGAGCTCTACAAACACCCCGAAGTTGGTAAAGTTGCGCACCTCTCCGGTGTGAACATGCCCAATGGGGTATTTCGACGTAATGCTAGACCATGGGTCTGGCGTGAGCTGCTTGATGCCAAGCGACATCTTGCGCTCTGCGCGATCCACAGACAGAACAGAGGCTTCTACTACCTCGCCCACTTTAAAGAAGTCCTGAGCCGAGCGCAGGTGCGAACCCCAACTCATCTCCGAAACGTGGACTAGTCCTTCAACACCGGGAGCAATCTCGATGAATGCGCCGTAGTCCGCAAGGACCACAACCTTTCCTTTAATGGTGTCACCGGCCTGAATGCTGGCGTCCAAGGCATCCCAAGGATGGGCTGAAAGCTGCTTAAGTCCAAGCTGAATTCGTGTCTTGGCCTCATCAAAGTCCAAAATAACCACGTTCATCTTTTGATCGAGCTCGACCACCTCAGACGGGTGGTTAATACGGCTCCAAGAGAGGTCGGTGATGTGAACGAGTCCGTCTACGCCGCCGAGATCAACAAAGACCCCGTAGCTAGTGATGTTCTTGACCACGCCTTCAAGGACTTGACCCTTCTCGAGCAGTCCAACAATTTTGCGCTTTTGCTCCTCGAGGTCGGCCTCAATAAGGGCCTTGTGAGAAACAACAACATTCTTGAACTCGTGGTTGATTTTAACAATCTTGAATTCCATGGTCTTATCGACGTAGACGTCGTAATCTCGAATTGGCTTGACGTCAATTTGCGACCCAGGCAAGAAGGCCTCCAGTCCAAATACGTCGACAATCATGCCGCCCTTGGTACGCGCCTTGACATAGCCCTGAACGATTTCTTCGGTTTCAAATGCCTCGTTGACACGGTCCCATGCCTTAATGCTGCGGGCCTTGCGGTGCGACAGCACGAGCTGGCCGAGCTTGTCTTCTTGCTTATCGACCAGAACTTCTACCAAATCTCCAACCTTCAGGTCGGGATTGTAGCGGAACTCGTTCATCGAAACCACTCCTTCAGACTTTGAAGAAATATCAATGATTACATCGCGGTCGGTGATTTGAACCACCACACCGTTCACCACCTGGTGCTCCACGGAGGTAACTAACGTAGCCTCATAAAGCTTCTCGATTGCTTTGTGCTCCTCGCTGCGCGATCCGTAACCGGCTTCGTAGGCATCCCAATCAAAAATTGCTTCTTCCTCTTCTTCGGCGATGAGCAGAAGCTCGAGTACGTCTTCGTCGACGAAGTCTTCTGCCGTTTCTGCCTCAACAGGCTCTGAATCGACGCTTGCTTCTTCTGTAGTCTGCACCCCAGCCTCCATGGCCTCAGGCGCAGAAGATTCAAGCTCAGAGACCTCTAATTCAACAACTTCTGATACTACTGACTCCACTGCCGCTTCCTCTGTTGTAGGAGCTTTTACTTTGGCGGTCTTTGGCTTTGCAGCAGCCTTGGACTTAGCCGCGGCTGGATCTTGGACTTGCCCCTCCACTTGGGGTATACGCGCTCTTGGCATAACAAACTATCTTGTATCTGGCGCTTGGATAGGACTACGGCACAGCGCGGCACAGCGCACAGAGACGTTAGATTTTAAATCCCCAATGGTGTCCTATCGCAATGCGTACCAAAAAGGTTTGCAAAGATAGGCAAAAGCACTACGCTTTGAACTTCTGCTTAAGCAGTTCGGTAGTCGAAGAACCAGGGCGCTCAATGGGCATAGCCAGGGCGCGATCCCAGATCAAGTTAGCCAGTACTCCCAGTGCACGCGAAACTCCAAAAAGTACCGTGTAGAAGTCGTACTCCACCATTCCGTAGTGCATGAGAAGTTGTCCGCTGTGTGCGTCCACGTTGGGGTAGGGATTCTTGACTTTGCCGGTGGCCTCCAAGGTGGGAGGAACCACTTCAAAAATCGTAGAAATAACCTTAAACAAGGGGTCCTCGGGCATGTGCTTTAGGGCAAACTCGCGCTGGGCCATGTAGCGCGGGTCGGTCTTGCGCAAAACGGCGTGACCAAATCCAGGAATTACCTGACCTGCCGCAAGGGTGTCAAGGGTATACTGAATGACTTGCTCTTTGCTAGGCTCTTGGGTGCCCAATTGTTCGAGCATTTCAAAGGTCCATTTAATTACCTCTTGGTTGGCTAAGCCGTGAAGCGGGCCCGCTAGGCCGTTCATTCCCGCCGCAAAACTTTGGTAGGCATCGCTTAAGGCGGAGCCAACCAAGTGCACTGCGTGCGCCGATACGTTGCCACCCTCGTGATCGGAGTGAATCGTTAGGTAGAGGCGCATCAATTCGCGAAACTCCTCACTGTCGTAACCCAGCATGTGCGCAAAGTTACCAGCCCAATCAAGCTTCGGATCCGGCTCAATATGGTCCCCATTCTTGTAGGCACGTCGGTAAATGTAGGCGGCTACACGGGGCAAGCGCGCGAGCAAGTTCATGGCGTCCTCGTAGGTGTATTCCCAGTACTCCGACTTGTTGATTCCGCGAGCGTAGGCCTTGCCAAACTCCGTTTCGGTGCGCAATGCCATAATTCCGACCACAAACTGGGTCATGGGATGCGCCCGCATGGGCAATGCATCAATGGCCTTGAATACGTGGAGCGGAACAATGGCGCGACGAGCCCAGCTGTTGCTCAGCCTTCGCACGTCGTCGTCGTTGGGCATTTCATTCATTAGAATCAAATGAAACAGCGCCTCAGGCAAGGGCTCGTTGCCGCCTGGGTACTTTGGCAAAAGCTTTTGGAGCTCTGGAATGCTGTAGCCCCTAAAGCGAATGCCCTCATTGGGATCCAGCTTCGACGTCTCGCAGATCAGCGCAGTCATGCCGCGCATGCCCTGGTAGACTTGAGCCACCGTGATTTCACCCAGTGATTTATCGCCGTGCTCCGCGACAAAAGCCTTTACTTCTGCTTGTGCGGGACCGATCTTGGATGCGAAATGGTCTTTGATCTTGTCGTTGGTGTAGATGATTTCTTTCATAGCTTATTTAAAATTCTTGCCAGGGTAAACCGCCTCAGCACCGAGCATTTCTTCAATGCGAAGGAGTTGATTGTACTTTGCCATACGGTCTGACCTCGAGGCCGAACCCGTCTTGATTTGCCCAGTACTCAAGGCCACTGCCAGGTCTGCAATGGTTGAATCCTCGGTTTCGCCCGAGCGATGCGACATGACGCAGGTCATGCCGTTCGCCTGAGCCTTTTGAACGGTTTCGATGGTCTCAGTCAGGGTACCAATCTGGTTCACCTTCACCAGTACGGAATTCGCAGCTTTGAGCTCTATTCCCTTGCTTACCCGATCGACATTGGTTACAAAGAGGTCGTCGCCGACAATCTGCACCCTTCCTCCTATGGCGGAATTCAGGCTAACCCAACCCGCCCAATCGTCTTCTGCCAATCCGTCTTCAATAGACAGAATGGGGTACTGATCAACCCACTTGGTCCAATACGCTACTACCTCGTCGGTGGTCATGGTTGCTCCACCGGATTTCTTGAAGGAATAAAGTCCTGTCTTTTCGTCGTACAGCTCCGTCATCGCTGCGTCCATGGCAATAAACAAATCAACACCCGTCTTGAATCCGGCCTTATGCACTGCCTCGAGCACCGTCTCTATGGCTTCTTCGTTCGATCGAATGTTGGGTGCAAATCCGCCTTCGTCTCCCACGTTGGTGCTGTACCCTTTGGATTTAAGCACCGCCTTGAGGTGATGAAAGACCTCGGTACCCATCTGGAGCGCTTGACTAAAGCTCGTGGCTCCGACCGGCATGACCATGAATTCTTGAAAATCAATGGCATTGTCCGCATGCGCCCCGCCATTGAGGATGTTCATCATCGGAACCGGTAGCGTCTTAGCGCCTTGCCCCCCTAGGTACTGGAACAGGGGGAGGTTTTGGGATTGTGCTGCAGCACGAGCCGCAGCCATCGAAACGGCTAAAATGGCGTTTGCCCCTAGGCGCGCCTTATTGGGCGTAGCGTCCGCATCGCGAAGAGCCTGGTCAATCGCAGACTGGTTGCTGCAATCCATACCTAGAACCGCCTTGGCTAATTCGGTATTTACGTTGTTTACCGCATTGAGAACGCCGCGACCAAGGTAGGTTTTGGCGTCGCCGTCCCTGAGCTCCACGGCTTCGTGGGCTCCCGTTGAGGCCCCGGAGGGCACTGCCGCGCGACCAAAATGTCCGCTGTCGGTAACCACATCGGCTTCAACCGTAGGGTTTCCGCGTGAGTCAAGAATTTGGCGAGCGTGAACGGAGGTAATTACAGGCATGACTTAGGCGGGTATTGGTTGTCCCATCAAGGCAACAAATTCATCAAAAAGGTAGTGGGCGTCGTGCGGACCCGGAGAGGCCTCAGGGTGGTACTGCACGCTAAAAGCAGGCAGGTCCAAGCGCCGAATTCCAGCGACCGTCCCGTCGTTCAAATGCACATGGGTAAGCTCAACTCTTGGGTCATTAGCCACATCCTCAATGGAGACGGCAAATCCGTGGTTTTGTGAAGTAATCTCTCCCTTGCCCGTTCTAAGATTCTTAACCGGATGGTTGATTCCACGGTGACCGTTGTGCATCTTGTAGGTGCTTAGTCCCGAAGCAAGTGCAATCATTTGGTGCCCGAGGCAAATGCCAAAAGTTGGCTTCCCCGAGGTAAGAATGTCGCGTACCGTATCAATTACCCCTGGGCTAGCAGCAGGATCACCCGGCCCATTAGAGAGAAAGTAGCCGTCAGGCGAGTCGGCCGAAAGCACGGCAAATGTCGTATTGTAGGGGTAAACCGTAACCCGGCAGCCTACGCGCAGCAAATTGCGAAGTATGCTTCGTTTAATTCCAAGGTCAAGGGTCGCAACGTTAAATTCCGCATCGGCCTTGCCCACGGTATAGGGCTCCTTGGTGCTCACCGTGGAGCAGAGTTCAAGACCCTCCATATTGGGTGCAGCATTCAAACGCAATTGCGCTTCTTCGACAGTTAGTTCGGTGGAAAGCACCGCATTTTGCGCGCCAAAATCGCGTATGTGCTGCACCAATGCCCGCGTATCCACATTGGCAATGACTACCGAACCCTTCATAAAGTTCTTGAGGCTTCGGCTGTTGCCTCGGACTCTTGACGCCAATTCACTAAAATTTCGGCAAACCAGCCCGGCAATCTGCACCTCGGCAGACTCGTTTTCTTCGGACTCTACCCCATAATTGCCAATATGCGCCGATGCCATAACCATCACCTGACCCTTATAGCTGGGGTCGGTAAAAATTTCTTGATAACCCGTCATGCCCGTATTAAAGCATATTTCGCCTACTGAAGTGCCGTCAACTCCAACCGACAGACCCTCAAAAAAGGTACCGTCTGCAAGTAAAACAAAGGCTTTTGAACTCATTATCAAGCGTTAAGTATTGGACACAAAAAAAGGATAAGAGGCGACCCTTATCCTTTGCAAATTACGAGAATTCACGGCTTATTCCGCTTCCTTCTCCTCGTTGTTTTCATCCGCTTCGGGAGCTGCTGAAGCCTCTGGTGCCTCGGTAGCTTCCGGTGCTTCCAGAGCCTCTGGAGCTTCTGGAGCCACCTCCGCAACAGCAGCAACAGCGACGGGCGCCGCAACTACCTCCGCGTCAGCAACCTTGCTGCGTCCACGACGGGTTGACTTCTTAACTTCCTTCTTGGCGTTGCTGTAAATCTCGTTGAAATCAACCAATTCAATCATGGCCATCTCTGCATTGTCACCCAGGCGGTGGCCTGTCTTGATAATGCGCGTGTAACCGCCTGGGCGATCACCGACCTTAACCGACACCTCGCGAAACAGTTCCATAACGGCCTCCTTGCTTTGCAGGTAGGAGAACACCATACGACGATTGTGCGTGCTGTCTGACTTGGAACGGGTCACCAAAGGCTCCACGTACTTCTTTAGTTCCTTCGCCTTGGCGAGGGTTGTATTAATCCGCTTGTGCTGAATCAAAGACGCCGCCATATTGCTGAGCATCGCCTTTCGGTGCGACGCTGTGCGGCCTAAGTGATTAAATTTCTTACCGTGACGCATGTCTTATTCTTTATCGAGTTTGTACTTGATCATATCCATTCCAAAAGTCAGGCCTAGACGCGCAACCAGCTCCTCGAGCTCAGTTAACGACTTCTTGCCAAAATTGCGGAACTTCATCAAATCCTGCTTGGTGTAGGATACCAGATCCGAAACCAGCTCCACCTCAGCGGCCTTCAGGCAGTTCAGTGCGCGTACGCTCAACTCCAGTTCCGTCAAAGGACGAAGCAAAAGCTTGCGCATCTCGAGAACCTCGTCGTCGTATGCCTCGACCTCCACAGAAACCTCCGTCTCGGCAAGCATGCGCTCGTCGGTGAAGAGCAGGAAGTGCTGAATGAG
>JBEEMM010000100.1:0-6881 GCA_041192685.1 Bacteroidota bacterium
CTGATTTCGGCGCCGCTTTTGAAGAATTGTTGGCTCGACTTGAACCGGAACTCGTGGTGCACAGCGCGGGCATTGGAATCATGCAGCCCTTTGCGAATTCCCCGCAAGATGCGGACGAGCGCCTTATTTTGCTCAATGTGGGCGCTGCCTATGCCGTGACCAAGGCCTTTGTGCGAGAGGCCTACCGCAGTCAGCGCCCGCAGCACCTCATTTTGCTGTCGTCGCTTTCGGGAATTTCAGCCACGCCCGGCATGGCCCTGTATGCGGGCAGCAAGCACTTCGTCAGCGGTCTGGCGAAGTCGGTGGCCGCGGAACTGCGCCAAGATGCCCCGTGGGCCAAGGTGTCGACGGTGGCTCCTCCGCCGGTACGAACGCAATTCCGCGAGCGGAGCGGTCGCGCCACACGTTCCAAACCCATCCGCGGGGTGCTGGAGGTGCGCGACGTTGCCGAAGAGATTCTTAGAGTCTACCGCCGCCCGACGTTAGATCGCATTCCCGGCTTCATGCCGCGACTACTTTTTCATTGGGTTCGCCCGTGGATTCCGCATCGTATATTGCTAAAGAAAATTTACCAATCTGCTCAAAAAGAATAACAAGATTAACATGGCTTTAGGAAACCTCCTGTTTCGAATGGTGCGGCAGCCCCGACTCCGCGAGCTGCTTTGGAAGCTGGCGTACGAGACCTTCCCCAGAATTCTACCAGATGCCGACTGGTGGTTCATGAACTACGGCTATGAGCCGAGTGCCGCAGAACGCAAAGAATTTGGAACCCTCGACGAGTCGCAGTTTCAGTGGCGCTCCCGGGCGATGTACCATTATTTAGCGGCCCGGGCCAAGCCCGAAGCAAAGGAACTCCTCGAGGTGGGTTCCGGTCGGGGCGGCGGCTTGCGGTACGTGGAGGATACGTTAAAGCCCAAGCGGGCCGTCGGCTTGGATTTCGCCGCCTCGGCCGTCAAATTCTGCCACAAAAACCACCGTGCCAGCTCCGCTACCTACCTTGAAGGCAACGCGATGGCCTTGCCCTTCGCCGACGCCGAGTTTGATATTTTGCTCAACGTAGAGTCCTGCCACGCCTACCTGGATCAAGCCCAGTTTCTTCGTGAGGTTGCTCGGGTGCTTCGACCGGGCGGGGCCCTTTATTTAGTGGACGTTCGCGCCGATTGGAACTGGGACCTTCTCTACCAATGGACCGCAGATGCGGGATTGGAATTGCACGAAAAAGCAGATATTACGTCCAACGTGCTGCGCGCCATAGAACTCGACGAGCCGGTCAAAAACGCTTTGATTAAAAAGCGGGTGCCGTTTTGGCTCCGCGGCGTGTTCAAAGAATTTGCCGGAAACGTGGGATCCCAACTCTACGAACGGCTGAAGAACGGCGAAATTCAGTACCGTCGAATGGTAGCGGTAAAGGCCGCCTAGGCCCAGAGGTGGTCTTCGCGCAGCTCGATGACCGCTCCAAAAAACTGCTGTGCAATAGCTTGAAATGCCGGAGTGAAGTCGCTCACTACAAACTGGTGGGCGGCCCGCTGGGCTGACTCCGCCTGGAGTAGGCCATGCTTGGCAAGTTCTTGGGCCACATGCTCTGCCACAATCTGCGGCGTAGAAAGCAGGGCGACATGCTCGCCCAGTCGTTGACCAATCTGTTTGGCTACAATGGGATAGTGCGTGCATGCCAGCAAAAGGGCTTCCACGTTTTCTGCCTCGGTGGGCAGGGCGTATCCGTCGATGACGGCGTCAAGAATGGGTCCGCTCAAAATATTTTCTTCGATAACGGGCACCAAGAGGGGAGTGGCCCAGGCCGAAACATGAATGCTGGCATTGGCCTTAGCCAGCTTGCTCGGGAACACGCCTGACTTGATGGTAGCCTTGGTCCCCCAAATTCCGACCCGTTCCAGGCCGAGGCGCGCCACTTCGTCCACCACGGGGTCAATGACATTAAAAACAGGAACGTCTAAGGCCTCGACTAAGGCCTCGTAGGCAACCGAAGATGCGGAATTGCAGGCCACCACTACGGCTTTTGCCCCAAGCGATACCAGATGGTTGGCGATGGCTAGGCTGTAGCCACGAATCGCCTCGGGCGACTTGTCTCCGTAGGGCAGGTGGGCCGTATCTCCAAAATAAAGTAGCTGCTCGCCAGGCAGGCGGTCGGCTATTGCTCGTGCGACCGTCAGGCCGCCGACCCCAGAGTCAAAGAGCCCAATCGGCCCGTCAACAGGGGCAGGCGCGTTGATGGCGGCTTGAAGCTTCTCGAGCACGGGAGTGATTAGTTCTACTTCTTTTTGCTGAAGCTGACCCTGGGCCTGCTGCATGTATTCCTGAATGTTGTTGTACATCTCCTGAAGACGGGTTTGCTCTTGGCGCTGGCGAAGCTCGGTCCAGGTAGCGGCGTTAGCCTGAAGCGCCTGCGCGCCCTTCTCGAGCTCGGCATTCATTTCTTTGGCCTCGGCCTCAAATTTGGCCTGTTCCGCCTGAAGGGCTTCTTGGGCCAGCTTGTACTCGGGCATTTGAACCAAAAGGCTGTCTACATTGACGTGGGCGACAATGGACTGGGCGCTTGATGCGCTGGCAACCAAAAGGGCTGCGATGAGGGCGTACTTTTTCATGGGTGTAAAGGTATGAAGTTAGAAGCCAAGCTGCTGCAGGACTTCGTTGGTAATATCAAGGGATTCATTGGCATAAACCACCGCGAGGTTGCTGCCTTTATCAAAGACGACCTCCAGCTTTTTGCGGCGAGCTACCTCCCTAATGGCTGCCGCAACCTGTGCCTGAATTGGGGCAATGAGTTCCTCACGTTTGGCAAAAAGCTGACCGTCAGGGGCAAAATACCTCATTTGTCGGGTCTTTGCGCTGTCGAGGGCCGAGCCGATTGACTTCTCCCGTTCTGCAATCATTCCGGTGGTGAGCAGCACGCGTTCTGCCTCGAGCTGGCCGCGCATCGCCTCGGAATCGTCAAATAGGGACTGCACCTCGCCCATCCACTGACCGTTGAGGCGCTCCACCTCTGCTTGGGCCTGAACATACATGGGGTGCTTCTTGAGCAAGGCTTGGGTATCCACGTAGCCAATTCGCTGCCCAGCGGCGCTGAGAACCGCTAGCAAAAGAGCAAATAGAAGAGTCTGGCGCATACTTAAAACTGCTGGCCCAGCACAAAGTGAGTCTGCCAGCCCGAGGGCACAATCTTGCCGGGCATTGGGTCAAATCCATAACCCAGGTCAACGCCCAGCAAACCAAACATCGGCATGAAGATGCGGAGGCCAACTCCCGCGGAACGCTTGAGCTCAAAGGGGCGGTAGTCGCCAAAAGAACTATAGTTGTTGCCCGCCTCCACAAAGGCCAAGGCAAAAATTTGAGCCGTCGGGCTGGGCGAAATCAGATAGCGCATCTCTGAGGTAAACTTATTGTACAGAGCTCCGCCGCCGTTAGGGGTGAGGCTAAAGTTGGTGTAGCCCCTAAGACCGATGATTTCGCGGCCGTCTAAGACGAAGTTTTGAAGCCCATCTCCGCCCAAATAAAAGCGTTCAAACGGAGGCAGGCCGTAGTCCTTGCTGTAGGATCCGAGAAAGCCAAACTCGCCGTAGGACCGCATCACGAGGTTCTTGGCCAACTGCATGTAGAAATCGCCGGAGAACTTGAACTTATGGTACTCGATAAACCGATACTTTTCATTAGTAGTCAGCTTGCTGTAGTCGCGTCCGTCGAGCAGCGAAATAGGCGGAGTGGCCTCCATGTTGAACGACAGGCTGGATCCTCGCGTCGGGAAAATGGGAAGGTCGCGGTTGTCGCGCCGCAGCGTAAAGTTGTAGGCCACCGAATTGGCAATCCCAGTTTTGAACATGTCAGAACCAAAGGGGTAGTTGTTGATGTCAAAGCGTCGGTACTCAATGGCATGGTAGAGCGTGAAGTAGTCGTCGGGCCATTTTAGGCGCAGTCCTTGACCCAGCGTAACCCCCGTGATGCTGATTTTCTGGGCCGTACTGTCGGTTCGGCCAGAGGCATTCATAATGTTGTGGTAGGCCGTGAACGTAATCGAATTCGGCTTTTTGCCTCCCAACCAGGGCTCCGTGAAACTGAAGTTGTAGGACGAGAAGAAGGTTCCGTTGCTCTGAGCGCGCACGTTAATCGTTTGGCCGTCGCCCGAGGGGAGGGGACGCCAGGCCTTCTTGTTAAAGAGGTTCTTGGCGCTGAAGTTGTTGAAATTCAAGCCAGCAGTACCGATAACCATGTTTGCTCCCCATCCGCCCTGCAGCTCGAGCTGGCTGGTGGATTGCTCGGTTACGGAATACTCCAGGTCAACCGACCCCGTCATTGGGTCGGGGTTGGGCACAATGTTAATGGACCTTGGGTCGAAGTAGCCCAGCTGCCCCAGTTCTCGAATGGTTCGCTGAATGTCTGCCTTAGAGAACAAGTCTCCGGGCCGCGTGCGAATCTCGCGGTAGACTACATGGTCGTTGGTGCGGTCGTTGCCCACCACCTTAACCTTGCGCACCGTGGCCGGACGCCCTTCTCGAATTCGAATTTCGAGGTCAATGGAGTCGTTGGCAACCCTTGCTTCGACCGGAATTACATTGCTAAAGAGGTAGCCGCTGTTGAGGTAAAGCGAAGAAATATCGTTCCCGTTGGGGTCGCCGTTCACCCGAGTTGCGAGCAACTTAGAGTCGTAGCGATCGCCCGCATCAATTCTTAAAATACTCTGCAGGGTCGCGTTGTCGTATTTGGAATTGCCCAAAAAGCGCACACTCCGGTAGTAGTAGGGCCGGCCTTCTTCGACGGTAAATACCAGCCGCACGCGAGCCTTGTCCTTAATCATCAGGCGGTAGGTGGTATCGCGCACAATTCGTGCGTCGCGGTAGCCGGCCTGGTTGTATGCCTCGACAATGAGGGCGCGCTCGCCGTCAAGCTTGTCATCGAGGTACTTCGCCGACTGAAAAATATTCCACCATCGAAGGCGGTGCAGCTCGTCCATGGCGCGTCGAAGTTTTCCCCCGCTCAGGGCGGTATTCCCTTCAAAAACAATGTCGTCAATTCTTAGGCGCGGACCCTGCACGACGTCAATGCGCAGCACCTGAGCCTGGGCAAAAGAAGTATCGGCTTCGGCAGTAATTTTTGCGGTGGCGTCAGGGAAGCCTTTTTCGATTAAACTCTTGCGAATTATGGACTCGGAATTGCGCAGCAAATTTTGCGAAACGATGGTTCCGCGGCTAAGACCAAGCTTCTCCCGCAGTGCATCCTGGCGGGCCTTGCTCAGGCCTACGAAGTAGTACTTGCTCAGCTTGGGAAGCGTCTTAAGGCGAAACTCGAGGTAAACGACTCCACCGTTGCGTGCGGTGATGAAGAGCTGAACGTCTTCAAATAATTCCTGCTTCCAGAGGTTTCGCACGGCGTCCGCAATCTTTTCAGAAGGAAACTGCACCATGTCGCCAACCCTTAAGCTGCTGAGCAGGGTCACCATCGAAGGGTCGAGCTCCTCGGCTCCCGTTACCAAAATTCCCCCGATTTCGTAGTCGATTCCCGCAGTGACTTCGACGCTGGATCCTGCAGGCATTTGGCCCATAACGGAACCCGTGACCAGCAGCAGAATTGCTAGGGTGATGCTGCGTAGGCGGTTCATTGCTTTAGTTGTTCGCTTGTTTTGCCGATTCGGCGTTCTCGTTGGGCAAATTCTTCTAGTGCTTCAACAAGGTCCTTCTTCGAAAAATCAGGCCAAAGTACGGGCAGGAAGATTAATTCTGCGTACGAAATTTGCCAGAGCATGAAGTTTGAAATCCGCTGCTCCCCGCTGGTGCGTATTAGCAAATCAGGGTCGGGCATCGGGCTAGTCCAGAGTGCTTTGGCAATATGCTCTTCGCTTATGCTTTGAGGGTCAATCTGGCCCGAAGAGGCCTGCGTGGCAATGGTTCGCACGGCATCCAAGAGTTCTTGCCGCCCGCCGTAGCTCAGGGCCAGGGTCAGTACCATACGCTGGTTGCCCGCCGTAGCCTCGAGTGTTTCGTCGAGCTGGCGGCGAGCCCTTGAGGGCAGTGCATCGAGGTTGCCAATGGCGTTTAGGCGGATTCCGTTTTCTTGCAGGACGCCCAGTTCCTTGCGCAGGCTGGTCATGAGGATGGTCATCAGGGCATCTACCTCGGCCTTGGGGCGCTGCCAGTTCTCTTCAGAGAAGGCATAAACCGTCAAAAATTGAATCCCCAGTTCGGCCGCTCCAGTGGCGGCACGGCGCAGCGCCTCTACACCGATTTCATGGCCTCGGATGCGGGTTGCAAAACCCTGCTTCTTTGCCCAGCGGCCGTTGCCGTCCATGATTATCGCTACGTGCTGCGGAATAGTGTTCATTAGTTAAGCAATGCTGCGCAAGTTTCCCAAAATTTTTCTAAGTGCAAACCTAGACCAATATTCACCCGAAACAACCCGTCGTTTTGGTCAGATTGTCCGCGCGAATAGCCCACGAGGCCGCGGTTGCGAGGGTCTGCAAAGTAGGCAGCGGCGTCGCCCCGCGCTTCGCGCAGAATGGCCACGTCGGTGTAGTCGCCCGAGACATCGTCCACGTAGTCGCTCTGAATCCAAGTCCACTGTACTTCTGCTTGGGCCGTGAACCAGGGACCAAGGTGCGCCCGCCAGCCCAGTCCGAGCGGAATGCTCAGGGCGCGGGTGCCGTAGATGGTGGTTCCGCTGCCGGCCAAACCCTGGCCCTCGGTTCCTAGGGGTCGCAGGTCAATCCACTGGCCTAGGTACTGACCCTGAGGTCGGTAGGCGGTAATCCCTAGTCCGCTAAATAAATAGGGAGTATGCTGAAACCGGAACGAGGGGATGCGCATGGGCAAAAAAGACACTTCGCTCATGACCCAGACGCTTTGGGTTTGGGTTCGCACGGTTATTCCACGGGCAAG
>JBEEMM010000101.1:0-4860 GCA_041192685.1 Bacteroidota bacterium
GATTCCCGAAATGCTGCTTGAAAACAATGCCCTCCAGCTGAAAGTAGCCGGAACCCACGGATTTGACCAAATCGTGGACTACCGTTTTGAACTTCAGCTCAGAGACATGATTGGGGGCAGCAAACCCAAGCGCAGCAAGAGCCTCGATGCCTACATCACCGAGGAGTCCAGCCGCGGGCCGGTATGGGTGCCCATTCGCGCTACGGGCCCCATTGACAAGCTGTCGATTAAGCTCGACGGGAAGTCCATGCGCCAAGACGCCAAGGCCTCCATCAAGCAAGACTGGCAAAAGCAGGCCGCAGAAATTAAGAAATCGGTGAAACCCGAAGAATACCAAACTATTGCGCCAGAAAAAAAGTACGAATTTGAATGGAACGACGGCGACCAAGACAGTAGCCGTTCATTAGACGAGCCCAATCGTTCGCGCAGTCAATTCCCCCGTCTTAAGCGCAAGGGCGGAGGAAACCCATTATCGCTCTAAGTTTGTACTCTATGCGCTCCATCATTGCCCTGCTCTTAATTGCTCTATCGGCCACATTAAGTGCCCAAACCAATCCCAATCCAACCGAGGTTTGCGGAGTTTTTGCACCCAACGCCTTCACTCCCAACCGCGACAATACCAATGACCTCTTTGGGGTAATAGTGTCAGAGGCTTGCGAAATGTCAACCTACAGTATGCGGATTTTTGACCGCTACGGCCGATTGGTTTTTGAGTGCAACGACCCGCGCGAGCGCTGGGACGGGAACTACAACGGCCGCGCCATGAAAGAGAGCACCTACCTCTGGCAGCTAAATGCCACCTACATTGACCCCGACGGAGTCAACCAGGTACGCCTCTCGGAGCAGGGATCCGTAGTTCTGATTCGCTAGATATTCCTCTAGTTTCGCCATGGCGCCCAGGCTTTTAAGCCTTATTCTAGCCTTTTTCTTTTTGGGAAAACCGTCGTCGGTCGAATCATCGACCCTCGTTCACAATGCAAGCCTACTGAAGGTGCAGTGCGCCGTGAGCACGAGCGCTTGGGAGGCTCGAGACCCCAAGGCAGCCTGGATGCTGTCGCTCCGCAGCGCCGACGGAACAGTCATCGAAGAGGTGCTGGTTATGGCACAAAGCAATCCCCAGCAGCTGTCTTTGGGTCTTCGGAATCCCGGAGTGTACATTGTGGCGACCTACTATGATGCCAACGGAAACCGCACCATGGACCGCGGACTTTTTGGCAATCCCACGGAACCCTACGCCTTCAGCAACAACGTTCGCAACCGCTTTAGCGAGCCCGACCTGAGCGACCAGCGCTTCGCCCACCCAGGGGCGCTGCAGAAACTGGTCTTAAAAGCGGCCTTCTAAGACTTTAAAAAGGAACCGACGGCAAGCTGAAAAGCCTGCGGCTGCTCGGCGTGCACCCAGTGCCCCGCGCCGGCGACGCTCTCGAGCTGTGCAGCAGGAAAATGCTTCACAATTCCCGGCCAATCTTCGTCGCGCAGGTAGTCGCTCTCGAGTCCGCGCACAAAAAGACAGGCTCCGACATAATTATCAAGCGGGCCAAGGGGCTTGCCAATGCGGCTCATGCTGGCCTCAAGAACCGGAAGGTTGCACCTCCATCCCAGGTGCTTGTCGCTGGTCCACTCGAGGTTTTTAAGAAGAAATTGACGAATTCCCCAGTCTTTCAGGTAAACCTCAATGGCCCGATCGGCCTCGGTTCTTGACCCCAGTTCCCGCAAATTAAGGGATTTCATAGCGTCAATAATATACTGATGGTGCGGTGGGTAGGCCTTAGGGCCAATGTCAACTACAACCATGCGCTCCACCCAACTCGGGTAGCGAGCAGCAAATTCCATCACGACCTTGCCGCCCATGCTGTGTCCAAGCCAAGCCAAGGGCCCTGGCTTGAAGTTTAACTCGGCATAGGCTAGAGCATCCTGAACCATCTCAGTGTAGCTGTGGCTGGAAGTGTGGGGCGAACGGCCGTGGTTGCGCTGGTCCACTAAATGCACTTCAAACCCCTGGTCCGCCCAAATTCGAGCGTGGGAGGCCCAATTGTCGCCCATGCCCAAAAAGCCGTGAAGCACTATGAGCGGGCGGCCTCCTGCTCCTAGAATTTTACTGGATAATGCTACCGCTGCCATGATCCGAGTTGGTACAAGGTCCGCACTTAAAAAAGAAGCTGCTGCGCCCCCAGCTCAAGCTGGTAGCGGTAGCGTTGAATGCTGTTTTCGAGTCCGAGGTAAAGGGCGTCGGCAATGAGGGCGTGCCCAATCGAAACCTCGTCAAGCTGCGGAAGCGATGCTGCAAAAAAGGCCAAGTTGTCGGCGTTGAGGTCGTGGCCTGCATTGACGCCCAAACCCAGCAAATTAGCCAACTCCGCCGCGTCCGCGTAGGGCTGAACCGCCGCAGTGCGCAGGCGCTCAAAACCAGCCTGATCGCCGCCTTCCCTTAGTGCTAGAGCCGCCTCATAGCCCTGGGCATAAGCCTCGGTGTAGAGTTCAATTCGGTCAGCGCCCAGGTCTTTGGCCGCCTTGATGTGGGCAAAGTTGCACTCCATAAAAAGCGAGGTACGGATTCCTGCCGCGCGAAACTCCGCCAGTACCTCCTGCAGCATCGACGCGTGCTTGAGGGTATTCCAGCCGGCATTTGAGGTGAGCACGTCGGGGGCGTCGGGAACCAGGGTAACCTGCTCGGGAGCGCATTCGAGGACTAAATCGATAAAATCACGGCTTGGGTAGCCTTCAATGTTGAATTCGGTGCGGACCACAGCCCTTAAGGCTCGGGCATCCGCATACCTGATGTGGCGTTCGTCGGGGCGAGGATGAACTGTAATTCCCTCGGCGCCAAAGTCTTGTGCGCGAACGGCGACCTCGAGTACGTTGGGCACGTTGCCGCCCCTGCTGTTGCGAAGCGTTGCCACTTTATTAATGTTCACCGACAAGCGGGCGGGGCGCAGTACTGCCATAATTAAAACATTTAGGAAGGTTTACCAAAGGTCGCGCAACTGTTTAGAAATCCTACCTTACGTTTGATGCATGTTTTGGAACGAAATACTGCAGATGGAACGCCCCGAAGGCCAACTGCACTGGCCGGTGTCCAACCCTCAAGGACTTTACCTTGGCATGGAGAGCGCGTCGGGCGAGCTCCTTGAGTTGCGCCCGTTTTACAGCGACCAGCACGCCGTGGATGCCCTGTCCCTGCTTGCCGAGCTCCAAATCGATTCCATTGCAGTGGTAAACCAAGACCTTGAACTCTTAGGCGGACTCAGCGCCACTCGACTTAGCTATTGGATGGGCCAGCATTGGTGCTTTCAGCTCCCCGGCAGCAGCATTTGGCTTCAAGACGTCCAGACTCTCCGAGGTTCTGTTATTCAAACCCTTGAAGAGGAGGGCTATCGAATAGTTGCCATGGCCACTGACTTCAATCAAGAAAGCGGACTTTTTGGAACATGGCTTCGCCTCGACCAGCCCGACCCAACGGCGGCTGCCGAAACCCTTGAGCGCATGGGCATTACGGTACTGGGTACCTTCCCCCGAGGGCGCCGACAAGACGACGCGCAAGACAACCTCGACCACCTTCTTCACTACCTAAGCGTTTAACTCGATAGACTATGGCACGCATTGCTATTTACGGTAAACGCATTCCCGACGAAGCACGTCCTTTTGTAGAGCGCATTCTCGGAACCCTCGAAGAAGAGGGATGCGAGGTAACCATGTACCGTGGTTTTCAAAATCGCCTTAACGAATCCTGGGACCTCGGCCTGAACCTTCCTGAATATACTTCCGCAGAAACGCTTCAAGCGCTAAACCCAGACTTCCTTATGGTAATCGGCGGCGACGGAACCATTTTGGACGCCTGCTCTCAGGTGGGGCGAAGCGGAATTCCCCTGATCGGAATCAACACGGGCCGCCTCGGTTTTTTGGCCAACATCACCCGCGATGAGGCCCCCGCTTCGCTAAAACGCATCCTGCAGGGCGCATACCGCATCGAAGAGCGCTACACCCTCCAAGCCTCGGCCGAAGGCCCAGAACTCCTGGACCCCGACTTTGCACTCAACGAAATCGCAGTAAGCCGCAAGGGCACTACGAGCATGATTTCGATACACGTGCACCTGAACGGACAGTTTCTCAACACCTACTGGGCCGACGGGCTAATCATCAGCACACCTACTGGATCCACAGGCTACAACCTCAGCTGCGGCGGACCGATTCTGATGCCCCTGTCGCCGAATTTTATTCTTACGCCCATTGCTCCGCACAATTTAACCGTGAGGCCGCTCGTTATTCCCAACAATGGAATACTTGAACTCCGCATTGAAGCCCGCGAAGACAACTACCTCTGCTCGATGGATTCGCGCGTCTTCTCCTTGGACGTCGGGACCACCCTTAAAATCCAGCAAGCAGACTTCAAGTTTCGCCTGGTGCAAACCGAGGAGCACAACTTCCCGACTACCCTGCGCAACAAGCTTCTCTGGGGACTCGACCGCCGCAACTAGCCTCTTGCTAAGGCCTTATCTTTGGGCCTTTATGCGCACTGGCATCCTGCTTTTAACCCTAATTCTCGCCTTGCCTGCCGCATCGCAGCACAGCCAAGACCTTACCCTCTCCTGGGGCGGAATTGGCCTGCGTGGCGACGTTGGTCCGACTTGGAGCAATCCCAGCCAAGGCAACGCCTGGACCCTGGGCTACCGATACCAAGGGCATCCCCACTACTCCGTTCGGCTGGTTGCCGAGCAGGGGGAATTCACCGCCAGCGATGCCGCATCAAACCGAGCCGACCGACTTGCCCGTGGAATAACCGTGCGAACCCAAACCCAAAGCGTCTGGGTCATGAGCGAAGTGTCTTTTTTGCCCATGCGCATCCCCTCGTTCCGGTTTCAG
>JBEEMM010000102.1:0-4853 GCA_041192685.1 Bacteroidota bacterium
GTGGGAACCATGGGATCGCGCTCAAAGTTGCTGATGTAGGGCGGCGCGTAGGCAATTTGGTAGTGCGAAGCCTGGAATGGATTGAGTTCATAGCCTCTTGTGCCTCCCGAAGTGAAGCAGCCGTTGCCGTCGTGGCGTACCATGCCCTTAAGGCTGCTGTAAAAAGTGCCAGGAACCGGAACCACAAAGCTTCCCGTGGTTTGCGGCGAAGCAGGATTCACCGTCTGGTAGCTCGGGAGCTTTTGGGCCAAAAAGCGATCAGAAACATTCATTTTGTTGCCATTGGCGTCGACGACATTAAAACTGGCACGGTTGCCCCCAAAAAGAATGACTTCAGTGACCGTCACGTTTTGAAGGTCAACAAAAGAATTCTCCCATTGCTCGCCGGTTACCGGAAGGTTGATGCGTTGGGGGTCATTCAGGGCACCAACCGTAACAATCGCGGGGGTCGGAATAGGGCGTGTTCCCAAAATGGTCATGGAGCTTGCGCTCGTGGCCTCAAGCTGGGTTCCGTTGTTATAGGTAGAAACTTTACCGATGAATTGAATCAAGTCCCCGGCCACTAGGTATTCTACGTTGGGCAGGGTAACAAGCTGGTTTTGAGCATTGGTGTAAACGCCCATTACCTCCATTCCTCGAAACGGACCAGCCGCGCCCTGCGCGGCGGTATCTACGATGAAGAAGAAGGGACGGTGTCCGCCCTGAACCGAGCCCGAAGGCACTTCAGAAAGATTGCCCGGAGTAACTACAATACCCACTGTTTTGATGATTTGACCTTCAAAACCAGAAGAGTCGTTGCAGGCAGCCAACTGCGTGGGAGACACATACTGCAGCGTAGTGATGGGGTAGTAGGTCTGGGCCAGCGCGCTAAAGCCCGAAATGGCGGCGGCGAGGAGTAGAATGTGCTTCATGGCAGGGGATTATTTGATAAGGGTAAAATGAGAAGAAAACGTTTCGCCGGTCTCGAGATTCAGAACGGTGTAGCGGTACAATCCGTGCGAAATCATTTGGCGGTCTTTAGACAGAATGTCCCAAGCGTACTCACCCCCCGACAGCACCACAACGTGCTCGTCAATGCTGGCAAAGGTGCGGAACCATCGTTGGCCGAGCTGCTCGCTGCCCGTGGACTCGTGCTGCAAAACGTCGAGCAGGTCTCCCGCAGGGGAGTGAATGCGAATTTCTGCGCGCGCTGGCAAATTGGCAAACATCAAGCGGCGGCTCTCGTCCTGAAACGCACTTTGGCCCTCCCAAGCGGCACCGGCATAGTAGGGGTTGGGGTAGGCATAGGGCGAATTCTCTGCCATGCTGGCCTGTGCGGGAGTCCCAGGGAAGGCGCGGACGGAACTCTGCGTGAAGCTCGATTCCAGCGATTCCAATTGGCTGATGGGGTCGCCCTGGTCAAAGGCCGTAACGGCAAGGGCACGCTGCCATCCGTTGGCGAGGTTGTCGATGCGCAAACCGTAGCGGTAGTTCAGGCTGTCGCCCACAAAACGAATGGGCTCCGTGAGCCGTATGGCGTCTAGTCCCGTTTCGTTGAACACTCCGTCTCCCACTTGATCCCACTCGCCATAGAGGCGGAAGGCGTCTTCGTTTCGCTGGTCGGGGTCTACGTCAAAGCCAATTTGGCTGGCATAAACGCGGTATCCGGCAAAATCCTGCTTTTGGCTGATGGGGTCTATGCTGCGCGCGCTGCGGTCGGTCCAAAAAAGGTCCACAAAGCCGTCTCCTGGCAGGGCACGCACCTGGGGCGGGTCGGGCGGACTGGGCAGGATGTAGCGCGTGATTTTTTGGTTGCCGTCGCGGTCTTCGCCGCCGTCAAGAATTCCGTTAAAATTCTGGTCTTCACCATTGTAGCAAGTTTGCGCCCACTGCGCGTTGGCCAGCAGTCTGCTGCGCTGCACGTCGGAGTTTACGGAGTTTGCTTGGCCGTCGTCGACTTTTTTGGCCAAAATAAAGGCAAAGGCCACTTTGATTTCGTCTCCGGGGGCAAAATCCTGAAAAGGTCCGACGCTGAGCAGGTCGCTTCGGTTGCCGGCTGCATTGAGCTGGGCCTGAATGTCAGCTCCAGTGCCAGAGGAACAAGGCACGCCTCCCGGATTTGCCCAGCAGGGGTCCTGGTTGAGGCCCTGGGTCATTTTAATGTAGCGCTGGTCGTCGGTGGTCGGGAAGAAGTACAAAGCCTGCCCGGAGTTATTGAAGACCCAAGCCTGAAAATGGTCCTCGAGCCCGTCGATCTGGGGATGGTGAAAGCCATTTTTGTCTTCGGCTCCCAGAAATTTTTGGCCAATGTAGGAGTCGGTCCAGCCCGGATCTCCCGACGCATCAAAGCGGTATGCCAGGTGCAGGCTGTCGTCGTAGCCGTTGCCGCCCTGCTGGTAAAAAACGGCTCCCCCCGCCCCGGCCGGCGTGCGGTTGATGTTGCGAACTACTTTATTGGCCCAAATCGCAGCGTAAACGTCGTCGTAGGTTTCTTGCCCCACGTTTTTGAGGGTGGCGTCAACCACGACAAAAAAATCGCTGAAGCGATAGTTCCAGTTGTAGGTAGCCATCGTCATGGAGATCCCCATGGGAGTGAGGTGGCTGCTAATGGGGATTGTGGTTCCCGGAATCAGAATGTTCGTATCAACGGAGGTTGCGGTGAAGTCCTGGTGCGACACGGCGGAGGCTCGGTAGTTGGGGTGGTCCTTGAGCGAAGACGTTTCGCTAAGGTTCGATGCCGGAGTAAATTCAAATCCGCCACGGCCTGGGGCGTAGCCCTGAGAAGCATCGTAGGCCGAGGTACTCACCCGAATTCCACCGCCCGCATCAATGCCACCAACCCAAATTCCCGATTCAAAAAGGTGCTCGGTGCCCGAGCCGGCTGGGTACTCACAGGATGGGGTCCCTGTTCCGTCGCGGTAGCCGCGAAAGGCGTTGCCGAAGGTTCCGACGTTGGTCACGCTCATGCGCACCTGGCTTGCCGAGGTGCTTCGTTCTTGGAACGTTTGCGCCCAGGCGCCCTGAACAAGGACCACTAAGACAAGACTAAGGCAGCGTGAATGCATCATTGGGGGGCGGCAAATTTAGCCACTCCGGAGGGAGTTTTGACGAGATAAATTAGCCAGCCTCTATGGGAAGCAGAACTCGTCCAGCGGGCCTCGCCCGCGGGCCAAATTCGGGACTCGATTATGCGCCCAGCAGCATCTAAGGTTTCTACGTGCCAATCTTCCAGAACAGCGATCCGCGACAAAAAGGCCCTGCCATCCATACCGCGCTGCAGCATTGCGTTGCCGCGCAATTCATTGACCCCAATGCCCAGTCGGCTCACTTCAAAGTCTGCGATCACAGGGAGATGGTCTGACACTTCATAGAGCGCGGTGAGCACGTTGGCGGGTACAGAATTATTGGTCCCTATGTTTATCGCAACGTTAAAGTGGAGGCCGTCGTTGCCGACAGGCTTAAGACTGCCCGGCAGGTAGCGCATTCGGGCAGAGCTGGTTAGGGCAGTTTGATTAATCAAGATATGATCGTATCGGTCGTCGAGGCCTCCCCCAGAGAAGCATCCGTCATTGGTCAAGGCATCGCGGGTCGATTGGGTGTGCATTGCCGCAAAGGTTCCGTTGCTGGACCAGTTCCCGAGTTGGTTCTCGGGGTCGTAGAACCGTATCGTCGAGTTGCTGAAGTTCAAAAGCTGTTGAAATCCGCCCTCTTGGCTTTTGCTCATGTTGAGGTCGCCGCAGAGCAGGTAGTGGGGGTCCCTGGGTTTGGTGGCCAGGTAGTTCATAATGGCCTCGCAGGCTTTTTGACGGTCTGCGGCATCGGTCGCGGTATTGCCGGCCTTGAAGTGCGCTGCAAAAACCGTGAAAAAAACCGTATCGGGGTTCCAGGCTAGGAGCGAGTCTTGGTAGTAAAACCTCAGAACGTCAATGCCTCGAACTAGATTGGCGTTTTGCAGGTCTTTGGTGATTATTCCTTGCGCCTTGAGCCCAAGCTTATTGTGGTCGAAGTAGACCGCATTAATGAGCGAACTGCCGTTGGTGTAAAGGTCGGTTGCGGACCAGCGAGTAACCCCGTTGGCATTGAGGCATTGGCTGAGAATTCGACCGTGTGCGGTGGCGCTTGACCCGTCTACCTCGTTGCAGACCAGCAGGTCGGGCTGCACGTAGTCGACTACCGTGCGCAGCCAGCCCTCTTTGGCTCCTGGCGGATTGTTGGTGCTGGTGCAAAAAGAGGTAAAAGCCCTGAAGTAGGTCAGGTTGTAGGCCATAACTCGCAGGTTTTCACCAGCCTGCGCCGCGAGCGGATTTCCGTTCAAACAAAGTAGAAAAAGTGCAGCAAGCCGGTACATCCGGTCAAAGTTAGCCTCTTAGAGGCTTTATTTCAGTGTTGCCTAAAGGTTAAATTAGAGGCAATTGTCGCTATTTTGATGCATACCGCGTGATAAAGGATTTACCTTTGAAGGACTCAAAAGGTTATGGCAAAAAAAACTACAATTCTCCTGGTTGATGACGATCCAGACATTCGGGAATTCGTCACCTATAACCTCACCAAGGAAGGCTACCACGTGGTCACGGCTAAAGACGGAGCCGAAGGCGTTGAAGCGGTTAAAAAACACCGACCCGATTTGGTTTTGCTCGACGTCATGATGCCAGGAATGGACGGAATTGAGGCCTGCGAGGCAATTAGAAACAACCTAGACATCTCCGGAACCCTAATCGCTTTTTTGAGCGCTCGAGGCGAGGACTACAGCCAAGTAGCGGGTTTCGATGCCGGCGCAGACGACTACATTACCAAGCCGATACGTCCAAAGGTTCTTGCAAGTCGCGTCAAAGCCCTGCTGCGCCGCAACGTCAAAGATTTTGACTCCGTCGGCA
>JBEEMM010000103.1:0-4766 GCA_041192685.1 Bacteroidota bacterium
ACGGTCGAGCTGGTCCAGGTTGAACTTGAGGTCCATGGTGTTGGGGTTCAGCATGATTCCGCCATTGAGCTTGGTCTCCTCGTCTTCAGAAAATTGCTCGGCTGCTTCTTCGAAGGTGAGCTTACCTGAGACTACCGCAAGCCGGATGCTGTCTAAGCGCTCTTGCGCGGCATCCAGGTCTTTTTGCTCTAGTTTGGGCTTTACCAGTATGTGGCGCAGGTCAAGCTCCTCGCCCCGTTTGAGCTGAAGCTGCACAATGTGGTAGCCGTACTCGGTGCGAAAGGGCTTTGAAATTTCGCCCACTTCTAAATTGTACGAAACCGCATCAAATTCCTTTACAAATTGTCCGCGTTTGATGCCCTTGTACTCTCCGCCGTTGCGGTTGGACCCCGGGTCTTCAGAATACAAAATAGCCATCGTGGCAAAGCTCGAGCCGTTTAAAACTCGGGTACGAAGCTGGTCAAGTCGGGCTATCGCCTCTTCTTCGGCCTTGTCGCTCACCTTGGGATTAATAATGATTTGGCCCAACTCAACCTCGGTTCCGATCAAAGGCAGGGAATCAAGGGTCATTTTGCGTATCATGTTTTCCACTTCTACGGGGGTAACCTTGACATTCTCGGTAATGGTGCCCTGCATGCGTTGTGCGGTGAGCTGGTTCTTCATCAGGGGCCGCATTTCTTCTTTGATTTCAAGGATGGACTTCTTGTAGTATTCGGCCAGCTTGCGTTCGCTCCCAATTTGGGCCACCAGCTGCTCAAGTCTCCGGGATATGTTGTCGTCAATCTCACTTTCTTCGACAATTACCGAATCAATGGCCGCATGGTGAATCAAGAGCTTTTCGAGAATTAGCTCCTTGAGAATTTCGCATTCGCTTCGATCCTGACCCTCGCGCTTAAGGGTTTCGCGCATAATGAGTACGTCAGACTGAAGAATGATCTCATTGCCGACCACGGCAACTACGCCGTCGGCCAGCATGGGTTGCGCAAGAACCTCTGCCAAGGAGCATGCTAAGAGGGCTGCAGCAAAAACTAGGGGACGTAATGAGGTGGTCATGGCTAAAAAACTAGGAGGGAACAGAAAGTCAAGCGATTACCTGCGCATTTCGTGCCAAAAGTTCGCGCGCCAGGTTGAGGTAGTTCTCCGCGCCAGTCGAGGCGGCATCGTAAACCATAATAGGTTCTCCAAAAGAGGGTGCCTCACTCAGCCGCACGTTGCGGGCAATTATGGTATTAAATACGAGCTGCTGAAAGTGCTGTCGAACCTCCTCGACCACCTGGTTGCTCAGTCGCAGTCGGGAGTCGTGCATGGTAAGAAGAATTCCTTCGATCTGTAAATCAGGATTCTGTAAATTTTGAACCGAGCGCACGGTGTTGAGCAATTTGCCCAGTCCCTCAAGCGCGAAGTACTCGCATTGAATGGGAATAAGTACCGAGTCGGAGGCGGTTAAGGCGTTCAGCGTCACCAAACCCAAGGAGGGAGCACAATCAATAATGATGTAATCAAAGTCGTCCTTGACTTCGGCTAAGGCAGATTGAAGCATGTATTCCCTGCGCACCTTGTCAACCAACTCAAGTTCTGCTGCAACGAGGTCCATATGGGCCGGCATCAGCTTCAGGTTGGGGTTGCGGCATTCTAGGGTAGCATCGTAGGGCTTAATAGAATGCTCCAAGACTTGGTAGGTTCCCATTCTCGGAGTAGAGGGGTCAAAACCCAAAGCAGAGGTGGCATTGGCCTGAGGGTCTGCATCGATGAGCAGTACGCGCTGCTCCAGTATGCCAAGCGCACTCGCGAGATTTACGGCCGTAGTCGTTTTGCCGACTCCGCCTTTTTGGTTTGCTACTGCTATGATTTTACCCACAGATGCGAAGGTAATACGACCCGGCGAACCGCTTGAAGCATGTGCAAAACTTAATACGAGACCATAACTCGTCCAGACCTACTTGGCCTGTTCGCCTTTTAAGCCAGCGGAACCAATGCTGCGGCGCACTACCCCACAGTTTAGCATTTCATCCCCAAAGTAGGGATTCATCACCTTGCGCTCGCGACTGATCCAAGTAGCTCCCTCGGAGTCGAAGGCCATGGGGCAAAACTGCAAATAAAGGGAATCGCTCCATGGCGCAGACTCGAGGGACACTAAATAGGCCTGCGTGAGCGAATGAAAGGCTAACCTTTGGGCTTCTAAATCGGCCGACGCCCCAATTTGACGAACCGAGGAGAGCAATTGATCCCCAGGACTTGCAATGGTCCACAGCGAGTCAAGCTGCCTTGCAGCGACCTGAGCTTCTTGGGCATTCGACGAAACCAAGGCATCCTTAATACGCAGGTACTGATCGAGCGGAACCTCGATGTAGTCGTCTTTAAGATAGTTTCCGGAGCTCTTGGAGATCGTGGAATCTTCGGTTTCGGGTGAATCACCCGACCCACAAGCCATGAGCAAAAGGGTCGCAGCCGCAAGAAGCGGGAATCGAAGTACCGAACCGTTCATCGCTTGGAGCTATTACTTGCGTGCATCGCGCATCGGGTTGCTCCTCCAGCGGTCTGCTCCGCCCGGCGCGGGTAAGGCCTCCAAATGCAGGTCGGCATCCAATCCCCAAGAGTTATTGAATAAGTCAATGTCGGCCAGTTCCATGAAGGGATCGAGCTCAATAGAAGCCGCCTTCTTGGGCAAATAAATAGTTTTGGTGAATTCCTGCTCCGACTGAATCCAAACCTCGGCAGGCCAGCGCTCCACATGAGAGGTTCCGTCTCCAAAAGTGTAGCGCACGATGACGGGCATAATGAGTCCGCCCACATTTTTAACGGTTATTTCGTGAAGAAATCCCTGAGGGCCTGCCTTTAGGCCTTCTAATCGCTTGGCATCTGCCTTAGTGACTGCATAGCGATTGTATTCGCTCGTGTAAAAATCTCGGTAGGCAGAGTCCTTGTCTACTTTGGTGGGCCGGTTGCTGATCGCGTTGCGCTGGTTCCCAATGAAACCTTCGTATTCCGCCTCTTTCTTGGCCCTGCGCTGGGATTCCAGTTCCTCGGGATCGAGCGTCGGAGTTGCCGCAATGCGCACCTTGCCTAGCTCTTGGTCCACCGCCTCGGTGGTGTAGAACCAACCGCGCCAGAACCAATCCAGGTCTACGCCGCTGGCGTCTTCCATGCTGCGAAAGAAGTCCGCAGGAGCGGGAGACTTGAAGGCCCAACGGCTGCAGTAGGACTTGAATGCATGGTCAAAGAGCTCGCGCCCCATGACGGTTTCGCGCAAAATATTAAGCGCGGTGGCAGGCTTTCCGTAGGCGTTATTGCCAAACTGCATGATGCTCTCGGAATTGGTCATGATGGGAACCTGATTGAGGGCCGGCGACCGCATGTAGTCCACGATATTATAGGCCGGTCCGCGGCGAGAAGGATAGTTGACGTCCCACTCTTGCTCGGCAAGTTGCTGCACGAAGCTGTTTAGGCCTTCGTCCATCCAAGTCCACTGCCGCTCGTCGCTGTTAATAATCATGGGGAAGTAGTTGTGGCCAACCTCATGGATAATTACGCTTATCATACCGTGCTTGGTTCCCTCGGAGTAGGTTCCGTCCGCGTCAGGCCTGCCTCCGTTGAAGCAGATCATAGGGTATTCCATGCCTATGTCTGCGGTGTGCACTGAGATGGCCCGCTCGTAGGGGTAGTCAATAGTGAACTTAGAATAGGTCTCAATGGTCTGGGCTACGGCACGGGTAGAGAACTGTTCCCAAAGCGGGTTGCCCTCTTTGGGGTAGAATGATTCCGCCAGGGTAGTCTGGTTGCCCACCTTGACCGCCATGGCATCCCAAATAAACTTTCGGCTGTTGGCGAAGGCGAAGTCGCGCACGTTTTTGGCGCTGAATTCCCAAGTTTTTGTTCCGCTCGCCTTGGTTTTCTCGCGCTCCCGAGCCTCGGCCTCCGTGGCAATGATCACAGATGGTCGTTTCTCAGGAGGAACGCACGGTTTTGTGGTGGGTCACGTAACTCCAGAAGCACAAGAAGGTGGACCTATTGGTCTAGTAAAAGACGGAGATAAAATCACGATTGATGCGGTGAATAATACCTTAGTATTGCACGTATCGGACGAAGAATTAGCAGAACGCAAGAAACTTTGGAAGCCAATTGAGTCTCCATTTAAGCAAGGCGTTCTTCGTAAATATATTAAAAACGTATCCTCTGCGAGTCAGGGATGCGTGACGGATTTGTAAAGAGGAAATCCTTTCCGTACGCGTGAAACAAATTTTCAATAAATGTTAACCATGGGACAAACCCAAACTCAAACCGAAGCAGCTAATCAACCCGACCAAAAGAAATTTTTGTCTGGGGCGCAAGCCATCATGCAATCATTGGTAGAGCAGGGGGTGGATACGATTTTCGGCTACCCTGGTGGGGCCATCATGCCGACCTATGACGCGCTTTATGATTACCAAGATCGCTTAAAACATATTTTAGTTCGTCACGAACAAGGCGCAGGTCATGCGGCTCAAGGCTATGCGCGCATGCTGAATAAAGCAGGCGTTTGCATGGTGACTTCGGGTCCGGGTGCTACAAACTTAATTACGCCTATCGCTGATGCGATGTTGGATTCAACGCCATTGGTATGTATCGTGGGTCAAGTAAAGGGAAATTTATTAGGAACAGATGCCTTTCAAGAATGTGATTTGATCGGAATCTCCATGCCGGTAACCAAATGGAATTACCAGGTGATGGATGCCAATGAAATTCCCGAAATTATTGCAAAAGCATTTTACATCGCGGAGACGGGAAGA
>JBEEMM010000104.1:0-4739 GCA_041192685.1 Bacteroidota bacterium
GCCGCGGTGGACCGTGAGTTGGGCATTGCCAATCCCTCGGAGGTTCTCTTTATTGACGACAACGCTGCCAACATTGCTTCAGCCGCCAAGCATGGCTGGGGAACGCTCTTGTTTCAGTAAGCGGTTCGCAGGTCTTGGCAGAGCTCTATCAGGCTTCCGCCTGTGGACTTCGGATGAAGAAAGGCAATGATTTTGCCGTCGGCACCCGGTTTGGGGTGCCGGTGAATCAGCGCGATGCCGGCCGCGTCGAGCCGGTCCAACTCGGCCTGGAGGTCGGCCACCGCGTAGGCGACGTGGTGCAGGCCCTCGCCGCGCTTCTCAATGAAGGTGGCTATGGGCGAATCGGGGCGGGTAGCGGCAAGCAGCTCGATTTTGCTGCCTCCGACCGCAAAAAATGAGGCCATGACCCCTTCGGAGGCCACCTCTTCGCGCTTGTAGGGGCCCTCGCCCAGCAGCGCAGTGTAGCGCAATTCGGCAGCATCGAGGTCGAGCACGGCGATTCCGAGGTGCTCTATTCCGAGCCAATGGGGTGAGGGAAGCATAGCCCTAAATTTAGCGGTACTTTTGCCCTAATGGAATCAATTCGCCAAAAACGCATCAACGCACTGCTTCAGCACGATTTAGCCGACGTATTTCGCGCCTTGGCTGCGGCCGAATTCCCCGGAACGCTCATCAGCGTGAGCAAGGTGCGGGTAACGCCTGACCTGGGGCTAATGAGGGCCTACCTCAGCATCTTCCCTATTGACCGCACCCAGAGCGTCATGGCCTTCATCAACGAAGAGGCTCCGCGCATCAAAAACGAACTTGCCGGTCGGGTGCGCCACCAGCTGCGCGTGATACCCAACCTGCAGTACTTCGCCGACGATTCCATCGAGTACGAAGCCAATATCGACCGACTTCTGCGCGAAGGGGGCGAAAATCCGATTAAATAGTGCGCGCGAGCGGTCCTGAATTGGGCTGGCGGCTGCTGCGCGGACGCAAACTCACCCAATGGGTTGCGCGCCTCGCGGCCCTCGGAGTAGCGGTTGGAACCGCCGCCATGCTAGTGGTGCTGGCCGGGTTCAACGGCCTTGAAGCCATGGTCCGCAGCGCCTACGACGGCATTCACGCCCCCTACACCCTGTCGCCTGCCCAAGGACAGCATGCCCTGATCGACCTTGACAGCCTGCGCGCCATGCCCGAAGTGGCCGGACTCAGTGAAGTAGTCAGCCAAAAAGCCTTGGTTCGCAGCGACAAGCGCGAGGTGCTTGTGGAACTCTGGGGAGTGGATTCCGCCTTCGCCGCCCTTAGCCCGTGGTGCGCCAACCTGCTGCGTGGCGACGGAGACAGCCTGATTGAGCTCGACGGACTCTATGCGGGCAGCGGGGTAGCCGACCAGCTGCTCCTTGATTTTAGCCAAGGACCCGACCTTGTGGAACTGCTTTGGCCCCAGGCCGGCCTCGAAGATTTTCAGCGCCAAATTGCCCCGGTGCGCGGAACCTTTGCCCTGCACCCCCAGGTCGATTTTGCCTTTGCCCTTATGCCGGTCGAAGACTTATTGGCCATGAATCCCTTGGCCGACAGCGCGGAGCGCTCGCAAGTTCTCGTTTGGCCCACCAAGGACGCAGAAGGCAGGGACTTGCGGGCCGCCCTTGAGGCCTCTGCTCCGGGATGGCTTGCCGAACGCCCCGAGGAACGCGAACAGGCTATGTTTCAAGTTTTGCGCAGCGAGGGGCTCGTGACCACCGCCATTTTAGGCTTTATCGTGCTGATTGCGTCCCTCGGACTTTATGCGGCGGCAAGCCTCATCATCATCGAGAAGCAGGGGCAACGGGCTATGCTTGCGGCCCTGGGCATGCCCGCGGAACAAATACGCGCAGCCTTCACTTGGAGCGGAATCTGGTTGAGCATTCTGGGGGCCTTCTCTGGCTTTGCCCTCGGTGCAGCGGTGGTTGGCGCCCAAGCGAAATGGGGCCTGCTGCAGCTTGGCGACGGCTACCTTGTCAATGCCTACCCCGTGCGATGGGACCTGGCCCAATCTCTGGCCGTCTTGGTTTTGGTTGGACTAATTGGTTCCTGCTTAGCCTGGCTTGCCGGCCGTCAGGCAGGTTCTGACACCAGGCTGTTGCGCAGCGCATAGTTGCCGCGAATCTCGTCAAAGGTTTCGCTCAGAAGTTCCAGCGAATCGCAGGTCACCAAAGTCTGGCGGAGTTCCTTGAAGTTGGGATAATTTCTAAAGTAGTTGCCATAGTGCCTGCGCATTTCGGCGATGGCGAGCTTCTCGCCCTTCCACTGCACCGACAGGTCAAGATGGCGCTGGGCCGCGTTGGCGCGCTCGTTTAGGGTCGGTGGGTCGAGGTGTTCTCCGGTGGCCAAAAAGTGCTTGACTTCGTTAAAAAACCAGGGGTAGCCAATGGTTGCCCGGCCAATCATGACGCCGTCGACCCCAAAGCGGTCGCGGGCAGCCAGCACCTTCTCGGGGCTGTCAATGTCTCCGTTGCCAAAGACGGGGATGTGCATTCTCGGGTTATTCTTCACCTGCGCAATGAGCGACCAGTCCGCATCGCCCTTGTACATCTGGCTGCGGGTGCGGCCGTGGATGCTAATGGCCTTGATGCCGATGTCTTGCAGGCGTTCAGCGACCTCAACCACGTTCTTGCTGCTGTCGTCCCAGCCGAGGCGGGTCTTGACCGTCACGGGCTTGTCCACGGCATCGACGATGGCTTTGGTGAGGCGCACCATCTTGGGAATGTCTTGGAGCATGCTTGCCCCGGCACCCTTGCACACCACTTTTTTTACCGGACATCCGTAGTTGATGTCTATCAGGTCGGGGTTGGCCTCCGCGCAAATGAGGGCGGCCTCAATCATGCTCTCGAGTTCCGCACCAAAAATTTGGATTCCAATGGGGCGCTCGTACTCAAAAATATCCAGCTTGGCGCGGGACTTTACCGCATCGCGAATCAAGCCCTCGCTCGAAATGAATTCGGTGTACATCAAATCGGCGCCGTTCTCCTTGCACAATGCCCTAAAGGGCGGATCGCTCACGTCTTCCATAGGCGCAAGCAGCAGCGGAAAATCCGGAAGCTCGATGTCTGCAATTTTTACCACGGCACAAAAATACCTATTTGCGGCGGAGCACCATAAAAATGGCTACGCTCGCCAATGCGCTGGCCACAACCATCCCGGTGAAGGGGACCGGGCTTATGTGCGCGTAGGTGCCCGGACCCGATTCAAGCGCTTGCACGTAGGTTAGTGCGTTGTGAATCACGTGAGCGCCAAGGGGCACCCAGAGGCGACCGCTAAGCTCAAAAAACCAGGCCAGGGCCAAGCCTGCAATCACCAAAAAGGGGAGGTGCAGCAGATCAAAGTGAAAGGCCGCAAAGAGGCCCGCCGAGGCGAATACCGAAGAGGCACCCATCCGGCTGCGAATGATGCGCTGAAGCGCTCCGCGAAAAAACAGCTCCTCGCCCACTGCGGCGATAAGGACAAAAACCACGACTGCCAGAACCTGGTCGCCCCAATGGGGCAAAAAAAGCAGTCGCTCCACTAGCGTGGCCTGCTCTTCGGACCGAGCTATGGCCTCCGCTCCCCAAGCGGTAGTCTCCAGGAACAAAACCCAGCGCCCTGTAAGCCACTCCAGCATGGGAAGCAATGCGGGAATCATGGCCCATGCTAAAATGCTTTGCTTAAGTGTCCACTGCGAACGTTCCAGTGCAGGTGATTCGACTGGAAGCTCGCGTGCGTCCTGATAGGCCCAACGCTGGAGCATCGCAACGCCAGGAATCAAGAAAATTGCGATCGATCCGAGGCCCTGTTGGGCTAAAATTGCACGGCTTGCATTGAGTTCGGTGCGGACCATCACCTCAGCAAGAGAGAGGCCCGAGTAGCCCAGAAGGCCCATTATCGCGGAGCTTCCGAGCCCAGAGACAAAAAGCAAGGAGGCGATAATGACTAAACCCAAAAAGACAAAGTCCGATTTAAAAATATTCCCCATGCAGCAAAACTAGGACTAAAGGACCCTATAGGAAGCCTAAAAAAAACGAAGCCAATGCAAGGAGCCTAAGAAGACCGCTTGCCTACCAAAAATGGATACTAGCGGTAGGCCTTAAACATCTCCTCTGCGGAGGATGCAGGATTGGCAGAATAGGACAGCTTGAGGGCCTGCGCCTTGCGCAGCTCTTGCTTGATGTCGCTAATCAAACCCATCTTGGCATCAATGTCTGACTTAATAGACACGGTAAATTTTGGACGCTCGGCTTCGTTCACCTCTTCGCGCTGGAGAATGACCCACTGCTGCACGTCAGCCACGCTGGCAAGCTGGTCGGCGAGCTGAATGCGGGGCTCGTTGCCGAGGGCTGCACTCTTGGGAGATCCGATGTAGATGTAGGTGGTTAAGTCCTTGCGCTCCAGCTTTTGGATTTCGGTAGCCTGAGGCTTCTTTAATTTCACCAAAAGCGTCACCTCTCTCATCGTGGTAGTAACCATGAAGAAAAACAGCAGCATGAACACAATATCAGGAAGAGACGCTGTAGACAGCGGCGGCATCTCAATCTTCTTTTTCTTCTTAAATGGCATTATCCTCCAATTTTGACGGGTTCGGCCTCAGAAATAAACTGCGGATATACCTCATTGACCAATTCTATATCGCCTTCGCTAAGTTCGTCGTAGTTGCGTCCAAATTTGCGCTGAGCGACGTCATTGCGCAGCTCTGAATACGCTCCAAGAAGCTCATTCCGCACCGCAACAAAAATTTTGTAGCT
>JBEEMM010000105.1:0-4737 GCA_041192685.1 Bacteroidota bacterium
GGCCACCATCCCGACCGCATTCTCAAGGTTTTTCACATCTACTATTCCGACTACGTCGACGAGCGCCCCTTTGCGCAGTATGTGCTCCATAAATATCCCAATACCGAAGCCCACTACTACAGTCCCGACGCAAACGACTTAAGCGATTACTTCGCCGGAGCCAGCGCTGCCGCAGACTCGCCGGTAAACGGTTCCTCCTTTGTATCGCACTACGCCCTGATGGATTTGGTCAAAAAAACCGGGCTTCGCGTGCTTATCGACGGCCAAGGCGCCGACGAGTACCTGGGCGGATACCTTCACAGCTTTTACCCTCACTTTGTGGACCAGCTGCGCGGCGGCCAATGGGGCGCGCTGCTTAAAACCTTTAACGGACACCGCAGCAAGCAGGGTTTTGGCCTAACCGAGAGCCTCATGGTGGCCGCAAAGTCTGCCTTGGTTTTGGGCGGAACCCAAAAAATTCACCAGGTCAAGGGCCGTCAGGTGCTTGGTCATGTCTTGCCCGACCGATCGGATTCGATCTCGCTCAGCCTGGCCCCCTACAGCAGCAACTACCTCGATACCTTCCTCTACAATCTGATGGCCACCACGTCGCTGCCGACGATTTTGCACCACAACGACCGCAATTCCATGGCCTTTGGCATCGAGAGCCGTGTGCCCTTTTTGGACCACCGCCTCGCAGAGTTTGCCTTTACCACCCCCAACGAATCCAAGATCTCGCTCCAAGGCGAAACCAAGAGCATTCTGCGGCAGTCCATGCAAGGCATCATTCCCGACGAAATCATGCAGCGCTACGATAAAAAGGGATTTGTCACCCCCGGTGAAATTGCCTGGCTCAAGGGGCCCCTCAAGGACCTGCTCCACACCTCTTTTGACCAGCTGGACTGGCTGGACTCCAAAAAAATGACCAGGCTAATGCGCGACTACCACGGCGGCGACCTGCGCCAAGCCAAGCTGGTTTGGAAGCTCTGCTCCCTGAACTACTGGCTCAAAAACGACTTTTAAACGGGTCAAATAAACTCGTTAAACTGGAATCCGTTTTTGAGTCGTTCCTTGCCCAACTGCTCCTGCTCGGCAAGGGCCCAAAGCATAAACTCCTTCAAAAAAAGCTGGTCCTTAGGCTCAAATTTGGGCTGGTACTGCTGCATCAAATCCTCTAGGGGCTTTATCTTATTTAGGCAAGAAGCGTATTCCTTTTGGTCGCATTCGTCGTACAAAATGACTCCGCCTTGAGAATAAATGGCCTCTATAGTGCCTGCAAAGGGACTGAGGTCCGCCTTTTTATTAAGCTTCCCGATTTTAGGGAATAAGTTGGGCCAAAACGTCTTGATGGCGGCACCAATGAGCTGCTCCGCCACGTATGCGGCCCCTTCTTGCTCTCCTTCAAACACGAGCTCCACCTTGCCGGTGATGGCCGGAATGATGCCCATAAAATCCGACAAGCGCACGGTGGTGGTCTTCTCTTTGTTGATCAGAGCGCGGCGTTCGGCCGTGCTGACCAGGCTCTCGAGCATAGAAATACTCATCCTCGCGCTAACTCCGCTTTTTTGGTCGATGTACTCGCTGTCTCGGGCCTCAAAAATAATTTGCTCGAGCAGGTTGTAGGCCAAGTCGGGAACATACACTCGGCTCGCTTGCGCCTCATTGATTCTGGCTTCTTGGGCAGAAATCTTGCGGGCCACGGCAATGTTGGCAGGGTAGTGCGTTAAAATCTGCGACCCGATGCGGTCTTTTAGCGGCGTGACAATGCTGCCTCGGTTGGTGTAGTCCTCGGGGTTGGCCGTGAACACAAACTGAAGGTCAAGGGGCAGCCGAATTTTGAATCCGCGAATTTGAATGTCGCCTTCTTGCAAAATGTTGAACAAGGCCACCTGGTTGCGGGCCTGCAGGTCGGGAATTTCGTTTAAAACAAAAATGCAGCGGTTGGCCCTGGGAATCATGCCAAAGTGAATCACCCGATCGTCGGCATAAGACAGTTTGAGGTTTGCCGCCTTGATGGGGTCAATGTCGCCAATCAAGTCGGCAACCGTAACGTCGGGTGTGGCCAACTTCTCAAAATAGCGCTGGGAGCGATGCAACCACGAAACGGGGGTTTGGTCTCCCTTCTCGGCGATGAGGTCAATGGCAAAGCGCGAGATCGGAGCAAGGGGGTCGTCGTTGATTTCGGACCCCGTTACATAGGGAATGTACTCGTCCAACAATTCCACCATGAGGCGCGCAAGGCGCGTTTTGGCCTGCCCCCTAAGGCCCAATAGGTTGATGCTGTGCCGCGACAGAATGGCGCGCTCCAGTTCGGGCAGCACGGTATCTTCAAAACCGTGCACTTCACCAAACACGGTGGTTCCGGCCTCGAGGTGCTTGAGCAGGTTTTGGCGCAGTTCGTCTTTTATGGAGGTGCTTTGGTAGCCTGAGGATTTGAGCTCGCCTAAATTCGTAATCATACTATTTGAGTCTTTTCTTTCTGTTGGTTTCATAGTCTTTGAAAATCATTTCTCCCAGGCCCTTGAGTCCCGTGAAAAAGGCCTTGCCTTGGTTGGCCTCGGTAAACTTGTCGATAAATTGCTGCAGATAGGGGTCGCGAGCAATCATAAACGTGGTGATGGGAATGTGCAGCTTGCGGGCCTGCGCTGCCTGGGTATAGCATTTCTCGGTCACATAGGGGTCCAAGCCGTTGCTGTTCATGTAGTAGGTCCCGTCGCGTTCCCTGATGCAGCTGGGCTTGCCGTCGGTAATCATGAATATCTGCTTGTTGGTGTTTCGCTTTCTGCGCAGAATGTCCATGGCTAGCTGCAGCCCAGCAACCGTATTGGTGTGAAAAGGCCCAACCTTGAGGTAGGGAATTTCTTTAATGGAGATTCTCCAAGCGTCGTTACCAAAGACAATAATGTCAATGCTGTCCTTGGGGTATCGCGTGGTAATGAGCTCTGCAAGGGCCATGGCCACCTTTTTGGCCGGCGTAATTCGGTCTTCGCCGTAGAGTATCATCGAGTGGCTAATGTCAATCATCAGCACCGTACTCATTTGGGAATTGAACTGGCTGTCTTCGACCACAAGGTCTTCTTCGCTGAGCTCAAACTCCCCAACTCCGTGGTTGATTTGTGCGTTTTTAATGCTTTCGGTTAGCGAAATTTTCTCTAGGCCGTCACCAAAGCGGTAGGGCCGGGTATCTCCCGTGAGCTCGTCGCCCTCGCCCGAACTTTTAGTCTTGTGGTTGCCGGCTCCGCTTTTGTTGAGGTTGCCAAAAATTTGGTCCAAGGCGGTCTGCCTTATCGCTCGCTCGGTTTTGGCCGTAATTCCCATTCCAGAAACTCCGTCTCCGTCAACCTCTGGGCGGATGTAGCCCTTCTCTCTGAGGTCGTTGATAAAGTCGTCTATGCTGTAGTTCTCGTCGGTGAGTTCGTACTCCTTGTCGAGCTCCCTAAGCCACTTTATGGCCTCATCGAAGTCGCCCGACACGTGCACTATGAGCTCCTTGAAGATTCCAAAGAGCTTGTCAAAGGGCGAAATGCTCTTTGCCTCAAACTCCTTAAAGAAGAATCCTCGGTCGCTGGCGGGTCTAATCACTTGGTGTAAACTTTAGAAGCACCACTATTGTTCCCTGCCCGAGGTGATTTAATGCGGACTTTGGTCGGACCATTCTGCATCGCCCTCTGCGTCAGCCCTGTGGTTCGTTGCGTTAAACACTTATGGCTCATGCTTCCAATTATTATGATGTATTGCTAAGTAACAACCTTGGCCTACTATTGCTAATGCTTTACCAGGATGATTTTTGATTTAATTTCTCTTGGGTGGTGTTTTACCGTTAATCCTAATACAATGTCTGTAGCAAAAACTGCGCGAATTGAATCTTTAGATGTGCTTCGTGGGCTAGTCATGGTCATCATGGCGCTGGATCACGTCAGGGACTATTTCTATTTCGAGACATGGTTTGGCGATCCGAACAATTTGGCGACCACGACGCCTATTCTATTTTTTACGCGCTTCATCACCAACTTCTGCGCCCCTGTTTTTGTTTTTTTATCGGGCACCTCCGCATTTCTCTACGGCACTAATAAATCAAAGAAGCAGGTCTTCAACTTTCTCTTTACCCGAGGATTGTGGCTAATTTTTTTGGAACTCGTGGTCAACTCGCTCATCTGGACCTTTGACTTGAGCTACAGCGTTCAAATCGTTGCAGTAATCTTTGCCATCGGGGTCAGCATGATTTGCCTTTCTTTACTAATCTACCTGCCCAAAGCTGCAATCTTTGCTGTCGGCCTTCTCCTGGTGGCAGGCCATAATACCCTCGACGGTATCGTTCACAGCGGTCAAGGGCTCGACTCCATTGTTTGGTACTTTTTGCACCAGCAGGCGACACTGTATGTTGGTGCCAACTATACCCTTTTCTTGTACTATCCCCTCATTCCATGGGTGGGCTTAATGGCATTAGGCTACCTATTTGGTTGGTTTTACCAAGCGGACTTTGACCGTGAAATCCGCAAAAAGTGGCTGCTGGTTATAGGGTTTGCTTGCCTCGCTCTATTCTTCATCCTACGCGGAATCAACCTCTATGGCGACCTCGTACCCTGGACCATTCAAGATACCGCGGCAAAAACCGTCTTGTCTTTTTTTAGTACCACCAAATACCCGCCGTCGCTTCTGTATTTATGCTTGTTCATCGGGCCGGCCATGCTGTTCTTGTATGCCATCGAAACAACCAAAAACAGGGTGAGCAATTTCTTGTTAGTTTTTGGCCGCGTA
>JBEEMM010000106.1:0-7137 GCA_041192685.1 Bacteroidota bacterium
TCGTTCATGCCGTCACCATTGGGAGTTAGCACGTTCATTACATTCGACAGATCAGGACTAACCTGATCGGGAAGCCAGCTGACAAAGACCGTATCAATACCACGGCATCCCAAGTTGTCGGTAACAATCACATAGAATGTGGTACTGTCGGACTGCATCAGAACCTGGGGATTCTGCTGCTGTGCATTATTGAAGTACACGGGCTGGTCGGCAAACCAATAGTAGGCAGAACCGCTGGTAACGTCAAGGTAGGCCGTGTCTCCGCGGGCGATTTGGGTGTCTTTGGGGGAGGCCAGAACGGGATAGTACCAATCAAAAACCTGGACAGTATCCCAAAGAGTATCAGGACAGTAGGTCGACTGGATAATGCACCGAACCGGATAAATCCCAGAGCTGTTCCAGCGCACCCCGGTCACAAGCTTCCCAGAGGCGCCAAAGGTGTTGGAACTGCTTCCAAAATCCCAGGAAATCGAGGCATCATAGGGTGCAGAACCGACTGCCTCAAAGCGGAAGTTCTGCACCTCCACGCAAGGAACTCCATTGGACTCAATGCGGTAGTCGGGGGCGTTCAAAACCCTGAAGGGGACAATGAGCGTATCGGTACAGACCAAGCCAGGATTAATAATTAGGGTTACCGTGTAGGTGCCCGTATCGGGGAAGGTGTAGGTAGGGAAGGCCAGGGAACTCGTATCTGCTGTTGTTGTGGTATCACCAAAGTTCCAGAAATAGGTCAAGGCACCTGCAGTTTGTGGGGTAAAGGTCAATGTTCTCCCGTCGCAGTAGAGTTGAGGATCTTCGAGCTGGGTAACCATGTCTGCTACCGTATTAATGATGCAGTTGGTCACATTGAATTGGTAGTCGCGACGCACCACCGACAACCTTTGACCGTTGCGGTATTCACTTACGCAAATCCCAACAACATACTGTCCTGCAGTAGTGGCTACCCCCGAAATTATGCCCGTTTGCGCATTAATGGTAAGAGCCGGAGTACCCGGAATCGGTTGGCTTGCCGTCGCTGGAGCAACAAAAGTAATGGTCGTGTAAGGAGGCGCCGTAGCCGTCCCTGGACTAGGAGTGCCACTGGTTCCGCCTGTGAAAATTTCACAGAACTCGTAGAACAGGGAATCGCCATTGGCATCGCTGGCCGAAGCATCAACATTCAATTGATCTCCGAGGCAGAGCACAATAGGAGGCACTGTTGCAAAGGCGGGGGTACTATTGCAGGCATTATCCATTGACGGAATTTGCACCGTGTAGGTATTACCACGAGAGCCGGGATTGGCAATGTTGGTGATGCTCGAGTTTCGGCAGCAGCGCTGATACGAAATCGTGTATCCGCCAACCAGGGGAGGCAGGGTCAAGGTCGCCACGTAGTCCGCATATTCTGTGCAAATATTGGGGGGCGTAGTCAGGCAGGGGTTGCCCGTGCCCGCTGGAACAGAAACCGTAGGACCTTTAGGCACTGAAGGGTTGGTGACCAAGGTTCCGCCGAGGTTAAAAACGGAGAAATTAACGCTGTTATCAAACGCCGCACCTCCTGAGAAGCAATCACGGTAGATTCTCAACCTCACCTCATACTGGTTTGACCCAAGGCAGGTGTAGGTTATCTCACCTCCAACCAGGTGCGCTGATTGAAGCGGAGTGGCTAAACTCAGCGCGACCCCTAGAATCGCAAACAGTCGGCGCATTACTGGATAACCTTTACCCACAGCTTACCGCTGTATTGCCCATTCAAATTGCTTTCGCGCGCGGCAGAGGCTTCTTCATAGCTACCAAACTTGAGCAGATAGACATAAACCATGTTGTTTTTGGTATCGCGGAAGGTCCTTGACTGAACGCCCTGAGCCTTGAGTCGCTGAACCATCTTGTCGGCGTTTTCTTGCTCACCATAAACCCCTGCCGTAACGTAGTAACCCACACTGCCCGGAGCTACATTGGTGGCGTAGGCTTCTTTGCTGTAGCCTTTAATGGTTGAGGACCCTGCGGATCCCGCACCAGATTCTGACGACGACGAGGTATTGGAACCTTGGCCGGAACCCGCCGCACGCACGCCGCCTCCCTGAACACCGGCTTGTTGAAGCTTGAGCGCCGTCGCCTTGGCCAATTCTTCACTTTGAGCGGCTAGCTGCTTCTTGTTGGAGGCTTCCAGCTCTTCCTTAAACTCTTCGAATTTATCGTTGATGAGTTTCTCGCCGTTTTGATCAGCTTGACGCTGTTTGTCCTTAAGGCGCTTAATCTCCGCCTCGATGCGGTCGTTGCTCTTGTTGTCGCCAAAGCGGTAGGTCAGGATGAACTCATTAGACATTCCAAGTGACGTAGCATAGTCGTTGGTGCTGAAGTCGTGCGCGTAGCCGAGGGTCAGCAAAGGGGTTAGGTGAACACCGATCTGGGCCGAGGCTCCGAAATTGGAGCGGAAAAGGGCCCCAACATATCCATACTCCGTAACATTAAACATCATGCCTGCATCGACCTGTGGCGTTACGAAATTGGCCGCACGAACTACCACTAAAGGAGAAAGCGTCATGCGGTCTTTTTGAATAGGCAGATCGTATTGGGTCTGAATCACATAGTGGCGAATCAAGTTAAATGCCACCGGACCGGTGTAGTTATTCGAGTAGGTTATGGCGGGAGCCAATACCTGCGGAACAGAGAGGCCGAGCTGGAAGTTTTCAACCTTCAAATTGAGTCCGAGGTTGATGTCAAGCGTTCCATTGGAATTCGCAGGAAAAAGAAAGGGATCACCCTCGTTCTTCACTCGAATGCTTGCCATGTCAAAGGTGTTGTTCACATAACCCGCTCCGGGCCGTAAATACCCGAACGACGCACAATGTCGGTGGCGTCGGTAAAGGCGTAGACGGAATACCCGATGCGCTCTTTGTTGTTGGCGCCGTTAAAGAGAAGTGCGGACGTTTCTGGAGCGCCCTCCATGCCCTGCCACTGCTGGCGGTGGATGGTGACTAGCTCGCTGAAGCCTCGGGCCCCACTGCGCGCAGGATTGACCATGGCCGGAGCAAAAAAGAGGTGGCTGTACAGAGGGATTTGCTGGGCTTGAACACTCAAGGAGAGGCTTGCAAGGGCCACGAAAAGCAATTTTGAATTCATAATCTTCGCTAAAAAAAAAAGTTAAAGGCGTACCACGGTAATGGCGCCGCGGAATCGAACAACGTCGCTGCAGGTTAAAATATAGTAGTAGGTTCCGTCGGGCAGCGGATCTCCTCCGTTGGAACGTCCGTCCCATCCCGAGATGTAGCGCTTCTGCTCAAAGGCCTTAGCCCCCCAACGGTCAAAAATCATAATGTCGCAGGAATCGGCACGAACCACTTCCGATAGGTCAAAGAAGTCGTTAAAACCGTCTCCATTGGGCGTAATCACATTCATGATGCCCGAGAGGTCAGGAACCAATGAGGCAGGATCAAACCAGTATACCATCATGGTATCGGTATCAAAACAGCCGTAGCTGTTGAGAACCTCCACCACATACATGGTGGTGTCTTGGGTAGGAACCGTCTGCGCATTGGGATTGTAGGGGTCGCTGAAGTAGGAAGGCACGCTCGCGTACCAGTAGTAGACTGATCCTCCAGAAGCCGCCAACTGCACTGTTGTTCCCGGCAAAATGGTCTGGTCGGGGCCAGCGTTGGCATTAACTGAGAAGAAGTAAATTTTTAGGGTGTCGTAGGACGTGCAACCGTTGGAATTCGTGCCAGCCACGGTGTAGGTTCCTGGGTTCTTAGCATAAAAGGAGGCTCCGCTGAAGCTTCCACCCGGGAAGGTCCAGAGGTAGCTTGTACTGTTGCCCGTTACGCCAACTAAAACGGAGTCTCCGGCACAGAGCGCAAGAGAGTCCGCTGGGGCAACATTAACCAAGGGCAATGCCACTACGGTAACCAAAAGTTCGCTGGTGGTATGCCTGCAGTAGTCGTTATCAATGACGAGGCGGTACTCTGCGTCGTCGGCTACAATAGCCGTAGACACCGTAAGCTTGGATCCCGTCTCGCCGGGAATAGCAGTCCAGTTGCCCGAGCCGGCCGGGAAGCGGACCTCCCATTGGTAGGTCCAATCGTTAGAAAATGCGATGGCTGCCAGCTGGGTCGAGTCATCGGCACAGATGGTAAGGTTTGCCTGAGGCTGGCCGGGCCAAGCGAGCGCCTGAATTTCGGTATCGGGCACAGAATCTACGAAGAGCCAAAAAGCCTCGCTCGTGTCGGGGCAGCCGCCGGGAAGCCATGTCGTCTGCAGGTAGTACACTCCGTCTTTAAAAGTTGAAAAAGTTCGCTGGGTACTGCCCAAAACTGGAACCGTGATGGCTTGCCCGAATGCATCGGTAGAATCGCGCAACCATTGATACAGAACTGAGGTACCCGCTGCCGTTGTACTTGGACCCTGCAGTTGAATCGTTTCTGTTTCGCAGAAGCCCACCGAGTCAATAGTGGCGTCTGCATCAAGAACCCTGATGGTAGTCATGGACCCGGGAAGGTGAACCACCGCAGTGGACGGCGTGAACATATTAACCACCGTGTCTTTAGACATCTTCGAACAGATACCGTTGCTCGTCTGCACCGAATAGGTTCCAGAATTAAACACGTCTAAATTAATTGAAGTGGCTCCGGGCAAGGGAACGCCGTCTTTGAACCACTGGTAGCCATTTTGTCCGGGATTGGCCGTCATACGCACCGTATCTCCCTCGCAAAATCCCCAGTCCTTGACGGTGGTGTGCAGGTTATTAAAGCCTCCCGCGATGGAATTCACGGTAGCGGTCGGGCTGACATTAACCAATAATTGAATCGTATCCGACCAGAGGGACGGCGACGAACTCTTCACGACAATACTATAGAATCCGCTCGTCGTAATGCTCTCAGGAACCACTACCCAGGCATACTTAGTACCTACCGAATTGCTGTCTGTGCCTACCGGAAGAGGTAAAATGGACTGCCACTTTACAATTTGAGCCGTGTCGGAGAGGGCCAGAGTGAAGGCGCTGGGCGTTCCAGGGGCATAAAGCACCTTAAAGGAGTTGGTCGACCCCATAGAATTCCCTGCAATTTGGAGCTCCAAGCGCAGGGAGTCGCCCGTGCACTTTGATAGGTTGGCGGTCTGAAGCAGGGAAATAGTTTGGGCTTCGGCAGAAAAACCAAGAACCACAGTGGTGATTAAACCGCCGACAAGGGCTCGAATATTCATAGGCGTCTGCATAGGGTTAGTAGGCAAAAATACAGCAAACCGAATGATTAAATGGCCTGACTCGAGAAAGACGGACATCAATCACTTCAAGAGGGCTTCGGCTGAATGACCGACTGAAGGTGCTATTTTTGGCTCCATGCTCAAAGCCATCCGAATCGCCCTGCGTGGAATTGCAATTGCCTGGCTTCAAGAACGCCACATGAAACTGCACAGTTTAGCCGCCCTAGCAGTGGCTGTACTGGCCTGGTTTGCCGGCGTTGACGCCCTTAGTTGGGCAATTTTATCGCTTTGTGTCGGGCTCGTCGTCAGCCTCGAGCTTATGAATTCCGCGCTAGAACGCCTTTCAAACAGGGTTACCATCGAGACCGACCCCTTAATACGCGACGCCAAAGACATGTCTGCCGCCGCCGTACTTGCTGCCTCACTATTTGCCGCAATCGTGGGAATCATCGTACTCGGACCTCCCCTTTGGGCTCGAATCATGGAACTATGAACAAGGAACTTCATTTTAACCAATTGCAGAAAAAGGCCCTAACCCTGCTTCAATCACAGGGCTGGAGCGGAATTTCGGCAGTTTGCGAGCTGCTTCGGGCTGAAGTTCCTCACTATCATTGGGTTGGGATTTATTGGATGAATAAGGCGGAGCAGGCTCTGCACCTCGGGCCCTTTGCCGGAGCGGCAACGGAACATACTCGAATCCCCTACGGTCGAGGCATTTGCGGCCAGGTTGCGCTGAGTGGGCAAGTATTCGAAGTTCCCGACGTTTGGGCTCAAGACAACTACCTCGCCTGCTCTATGGAGACCAAGGCAGAACTCGTGGTTCCCATACATTCCAAGGGCCGGCTAATTGGACAAATTGACATTGATAGCCACGATCAAAATCCCTTTGGCCCCGAAGATACCGCCCTCCTTCACTGCATGGCAGAGGCCATCGGATCCATGCCCGAAGCGGAATTTATTGGTTGAATCGAATAGCCTCGACCGGATCAAGCCGGGCAGCCATCTCGGCGGGAGCATAGCCCGCCACCAAACCGATCACGGCAGAAAGGCCGATTCCGGTGAGTACGTTTTGGAACGAAAGTCCCAAATCAAAGTCAGAGAGTTGGGCGCCAACCGCAATTAATGTAGCGGCAAGGCCAAGGCCGATAAGCCCACCAACCAGACTGAGCATCACGCTTTCAAGGAGAAACTGCGCTAAAATGAATCCGCGCTTTGCACCCAGAGCCTTCTGAATCCCTATCTGCCCGGTGCGCTCGCGGACGCTGACAAACATGATGTTAGCAATGCCAAAGCCCCCTACCAAAATGCTGAAGCCACCGATGACGGTACCGGCTAGGCCTATGATGCCAAACATTTGATCCAGTCCGGAGCTCAAGGTAGAAGACTCGTTAAGGGCAAAAGAATCGTCAGAAGATGGCGCCTGGCGGCGAATTTTGCGCATCATAAATCGGAGTTGGTCCGTGAGTTCATCAGTGCTGACCCCCTCGGCAGCGCGCACCTGAATGGCGGAACCTTCAAGATTATCGCCAATGTGCGACACAATCCAACGTGCGGGTACGACCACGCGGGTGTCGTGGGAGCCGCCCACCAGGGAACTTCCCTCGCGCTGCAGAATTCCAATAACCTGAAAGTCACTGCCCAGCATGCGAACACTGCTGCCCACCGCGTCGAGCCCGAGCACAAGGCCGTCGGCAATATCCGCCCCAATGAGGCAGCCGGGAAGTCCGCTGCGAAGCTCGCGGTCGGTGAAGTAGCGTCCGCCCGAAAACTTGAGGTTATTGAGTTGGGCGTAGTCGTAGGTTATGCCACGGACTTCGACCTGTTCCACGCTTGAATTAGCCCGCGTGACGGTCGCAGAGGTTCCATTGGTCAGCACTATGGCGTCGGAGCCACGAACCCCATAGTCCGATAGGCGCTGGTAGTCTTCGTAGCTGACGTCAGGGAGTTGAAAATACTTCC
>JBEEMM010000107.1:0-4530 GCA_041192685.1 Bacteroidota bacterium
GGCGAGAAGCGGCCTGCTCCACACCGCCCACGGAGCGGTTCCCACCCCGATTTTTATGCCCGTGGGCACCCAGGGGACCGTCAAAGGACTAGGCCCTGACCTGCTGGCAAGCGACACCAAAGCCCACATCGTTTTGGGCAATACCTACCACCTCTACCTCAGGCCGGGCACCGAAATCATTGAAATGGCGGGCGGACTGCACTCGTTCACGACCTGGACCGGGCCCATGCTGACCGACAGCGGAGGTTTCCAGGTCTACAGCCTCGAGGACCGGCGCAAAATCCGAGAAGATGGGGTTAAATTTCAGTCGCACATCGACGGAAGCAGCCATCTTTTTTCGCCAGAATCCGTCATGGACGTGCAGCGGAGCATTGGCGCCGACGTAGTCATGGCCTTTGACGAGTGTACTGCCTACCCTGCCGACCAAGCCTACGCCCGCGAAGCCATGGAGCGAACCCACCGGTGGCTGGACCGCTGCCTCTTGCGCTGGCGCGAAACCGAACCCAAGTATGGCTTTGAGCAGGCGCTTTTTCCCATCATTCAGGGCTCGACCTTCTCGGACCTCCGCAAAGAATCCGCTGAATTTATTGCCTCCAAAAATGCGTGGGGCAATGCAATCGGAGGCTTGAGCGTGGGCGAACCCCACGATGAAATGTATGCCATGACGGCCGAGGTATGCGCTATTCTGCCCAAAGACCGTCCGCGCTACCTCATGGGCGTGGGGACTCCGGCCAATGTGCTGGAATCCATCGCGCTTGGCGTTGACATGTTTGATTGCGTCATGCCCACGCGCAACGGCCGCAACGGTCAGATTTTCACCCTCGAAGGGACCATCAATCTGCGCAACGCCAAGTGGGCCCGCGACTTCAGCCTTCTGGATCCCCAAGGGGACTCTGCCGTGGATTCGCGGTTTACCAAGGCCTACTTGCACCACCTGTTTCGCGCCGACGAGGCCCTGGGTCGACAAATCGCCTCGCAGCACAATTTGCGCTTTTATTTGGCCTTGGTCGAGCAAGCGCGGCTGCGAATTGCCGACGGCAGCTTCAGGCCCTGGAAGGACCAGCTTGTTCCTCAGCTTTCCAAGCGTTTATAGTGGTTTACGCTAAGTCCGCCCCAATGGTTACGCTAAGATTCCCCCTGCATAAAGCCTCATGAAGCTCAAACTCCTGCGCATCGACCGCTACCTGCTGGGCCAGTTTTTGAGTACTTATGCCCTGTTTATGGCCCTGATCATGGCCATCGCCGTGGTCTTTGACATTTCTCAGAAAATTGACAATTTTTTAAGCCAAGGCATCACCATAGGCTACGCCATCCAGCACTACTACGGCCACTTTATGCTATACTACGGCTCGACATTCAGTGCGCTCATTCTATTTCTATCCACGGTTTATGCCACGGCACGCCTGGCCAATCGCTCGGAACTCATGGCCATTCTGTCGGGCGGACTCCCCTTTAACCGCTTGCTTCGCCCCTTTGCCCTTGGGGCCGGAATCGTTTTTTTGCTCATGATGCTGCTCAGCCATTTTGTGGTCCCAAGAAGCAACATTGCGCGCCTGGAATTTGAAGACCGCTACGTGCAAGACATCGCGCCCAAGCGCCCCATCAACATCCACCGGCAAATTCTCCCGGGGCACTACATCTACCTCGAAACCTGGAGCCCCGAGCGGCAGGCCGGCTACCACTTTAGCTACGAAGTTTTTGATGGAAGCAAGCTCATAAGCAAACTTCGCGGCGACTACCTGCGCTACGACAGCCTCAGCCAAGGCTGGAAGCTCGACAACTGGAACCGACGTGTTTACAAGTCCAATGGCCTCAGCACCATCGAACTCGGGCGGACCTTGGACTCCAACTTTGCCTTCAAGCCCGCCCTCCTTAATCCCGACCAAAGGCGGACCGAAACCATGACCTCCCCGGAACTGCGGGCCTTCCTGGTCCAAGAGCGCCTCAGTGGGTCCGAGGCCGTCGTGTGGCACGATGCGGAATGGTACCGCCGCACTGCCTATCCTTTTTCGATGTTCATTCTGGTGGTCATGGCCTTCTCTTTGTCGTCGGCAAAGCGCCGAGGCGGTCTCGGTGCCCCAATCGCCCTCGGACTAATCTGTGTGGTGGTCTACATCTTCTTAATGCAGCTTGGCAGCATGAGCATGATGGCCCTCAATACTCCGCCCTTTTTGGCCATTTGGCTGCCCAACATCGTTTTTGCCGGTCTCACCTACCTCTTCTACCTGCGGGCTCCAAAGTAGACCAGGCTGCCCTTAGTTTTACCCCATGTCGCTTCTACGCCCCAACGACCAGGACCCCGTCGGCGTCCACTACGCCTGGATGCACTTCATCGTGCTCATTTGGGGCTTTACCGGAATCCTAGGGCGCTTAATTTCGGTCGGAGCATTGGATTTAGTCTGGCATAGAATTTTGCTCGCCATCCTGTTTTTGTGGGCCTACCAGCAACTCAGCAAGAATCGTATTCAGGGAATTCCGTCCCGCAAACTAGGCCTCATGCTAGGCCTCAATGGCTTGATACTAATGGTGCATTGGGTTACGTTTTATGCTGCCATCAAGCTTTCTAATGTTTCGCTTACCCTGGCCTGCCTCTCGACCGGACCCCTGTTTGCTGCCTTTCTCGAGCCGATCTTCTTCAAACGACGCCTTCAATGGAGCGAGGTTGGCTTGGGATTCTTAGTGGTCGTGGGCCTACTTATGGTGGTGGGCTCCACCCAAGGCCAGGGGCTTGCCATAGCGGTTGGGCTTATTAGTTCGGTGCTTTCTGCCCTTTTTTCGGTCCTCAACGGCCGCATTGTGCACCAAATGGACTCTACGTCTATTTCGTTCTATGAGTTGCTGGCCGGCTTTGGCGGACTTTCCCTCTATCTGCTTCTAAGCGCCAACATTATGGATACCGTATCCGCCCCCACAACGAGTGACTGGATCTACATTGCCATTCTCGCAAGCTTTTGCACCGCCTTTGCCTTTGTACAGTCCGTGCGAATTATGCGCTACTTGAGTCCCTTCACGGTAGTACTTAGTATTTCGATGGAGCCCATCTACGGAATTCTTCTCGCCCTCTTAATTTTTGGGTCTTCAGAAGCCATGCCCCCCCTCTTTTATGGCGGATTCGCCGTGGTTCTTGCGATGCTTTTGGTCAATGCCTCGGTGCAGCGTCGCCGTCGGGCGAAGTTATCCACATCGTAGAGGGGTGGCGGCAAAAAGTTGTAGGTTTGAGGTCTTCACCACACGAGTATGGAATACCTAGATTTTGAAGCCCCCATTCGCGATATTGACGAGCAAATCGCCAAAGCAGAGGCACTTGAGCTTGAAACTGGCGTGTCTATGGCACAGTCCATTGACAGCCTCCGCGGCAACCGAGATGATGCCTACCGAGCTCTTTTTGCCAACCTTACTGCTTGGCAAAGGGTACAGCTCAGTCGGCATCCCAACCGCCCCTATACCCTTGCCTATATTGATGCAATGACGGGCGGGCGCTTTACCGAACTGCACGGCGACCGATTCGTGAAAGACGACAAGGCCATGGTCGGAGGCTGGGGCTGGCTTGACAACGAATCCTTCATGTTCGTTGGGCAGCAAAAGGGTATCAATACCAAAATGCGGCAGCTCCGCAACTTCGGCATGGCTAATCCCGACGGTTACCGCAAGGCACTGCGCCTTTTTAAGCAGGCCGAGAAGTTTGGCCGCCCCATCGTCACCTTGATTGATACTCCGGGTGCATTCCCAGGCCTAGAGGCCGAAGAGCGCGGGCAAGGCGAGGCCATAGCCCGCAGCATCATGGAGATGACCCGCCTCAAGGTTCCGGTGATTTGCATTATCGTCGGCGAAGGTGCCTCGGGAGGAGCTCTTGGTATTGGTGTGGGCGACCGCGTACTTATGCTTGAGAATACGTGGTACTCCGTAATCAGTCCAGAGTCATGCTCTTCCATTCTATGGCGCAGTTGGGACTTCAAAACCACTGCCGCAGAGGCCCTAAAACTCACCGCCAAAGACATGCTCTCCAACGGACTCATCGACGGCATTGTGCCCGAACCCCTGGGCGGCGCACACCGAGATCCTGCGGCCATGTTTGCGGCTCTCAAGACTGAAATTCTCAAGCACTACCGCGATCTAAAAGATTTGGATCCCATTGATCGAGTGGCCCTTAGAATGGAGAAATTCAGCAGCATGGGCGTCTACGAGAACGCCTAATTTTTATCCCGATGGAAGCAAACCAATCCAGCAGCCCAAGACAGGCAGCGCGCAGGCCCGCCGGAACCCTGTCCCTGCCTTTGGCTGGCGGCAAGCTTCCGCCCCAGGCTACGGAGCTCGAGGAGGCTGTGCTCGGGTCCCTCATGATTGACCGCAATGCGCTTTCTAAAGTCATTGACATCCTCACTCCCGAGACTTTTTATCTTGAATCGCACCAGTTGATTTTCTCGGCCGTCAAGGACCTGTTTGGGGCCTCGGAGGCGGTAGATATTTTAACCGTGGCGCAGCTGCTCCGCAAGGGTGGCAACCTGGACCGCGTGGGCGGAGAATCCAAGC
>JBEEMM010000108.1:0-4505 GCA_041192685.1 Bacteroidota bacterium
GCGGAGCCAAAAATGCTCACGCAAGGCCCGATCCGCGACAGGCGTTCGTAGGCATTCACGAATTCGCCCATTATTTTAAAAATGGCCCAGGAATCGTTGGTGCGAACCTCGGTCCATGATTTGTGCTTGAAGGCCGATTTAATGGGCCTGGATCCGTGGGTAGCCATGTTGCGTTAGTTTTTTAAACGAGTAAGATAGGCCTTTAGGTATTGGCCGGTAATGCTTTTTTTGACGGAGGCCACCTCCAGAGGACTTCCTTTAGCAATAATGGACCCGCCTCCCGCACCGCCGTCTGGTCCCAGGTCAATGACGTGGTCCGCCTGGTGAATGACATCAAGGTTGTGCTCAATCACAATGACGGTGTTGCCCTGGTCAACGAGGCGGTGAAGTCCGTCCATAAGTACCCGAACGTCGTCAAAATGAAGCCCGGTGGTGGGCTCGTCGAGCAGGTAAAGGGTTTGGCCGGTGCCGCGCTTGCTCAGTTCAGTAGCTAACTTAATTCGCTGGGCCTCCCCGCCGCTAAGGGTGGTCGCGGACTGCCCCAGGGTGATGTAGCCCAGGCCGATGCTGTGCATGGTTTGTAGCACACGGCTTATGCGAGGCAGGGCTTCAAAGAAGTTCATGGACTCCTCGATGCTCATCTTGAGCACGTCGCTGATGCTGTGGCCCTTGAACCGCACCTCAAGCGTTTCGCGGTTGAATCGCCGACCCTGGCAGGTTTCGCAGAGCACGTACACGTCGGGCAAAAAGTTCATTCCGATTACCCGCATGCCTCCGCCTTCGCAGGTTTCGCAGCGTCCACCTTTGACGTTGAAGGAGAAGCGGCCGGGCGCATAGCCCCGCACCTTTGCCTCGGGAAGATCGCTGAACAACTTGCGGATTTCATTGAAAACTCCGGTATAGGTACTTGGATTGCTTCGCGGATTCCTGCCAATGGGACTTTGGTCCACGGCAATAATCTTGTCGATGTGCTCGAGCCCCTCGATGCGGTCAAAGGGTTCGGGCTTGTCGAGCAATCCTTGGAGCGGACCGGCCACCGCCGGATGCAAAGTCTTGTTGATCAAGGTGCTTTTACCCGAGCCTGAAACGCCGGTTACTACGATCATGGTACCCAGGGGAAGCTCGAGATTAACGTTTCTAAGATTCCGTCCTCGTGCACCAAAGAGCTTGAGCACCTTGCCACTTCCTGGCCGAGGATCGCGCGGAGCAGAGACTTGGAGCTCCCCCCTGAGGTATTTTCCCGTGAGGCTGTCGGACTGCTGCACGTCGGCAAAGTTGCCCTCTGCCACCACCCGGCCTCCGTGAATTCCGGCCCGCGGACCCATGTCAATGATATGGTCGGCATGCCGCATGAGTTCTTCGTCGTGCTCGACCACCACCACACTGTTGCCCAGGTCCCGCAGCTTCTCAAGGCTTTTGATGAGTCGGTCGTTGTCGCGCGGATGCAGGCCAATGGAAGGCTCGTCTAAAATGTACAGGACGTTGACCAGCTGCGACCCGATTTGGGTTGCAAGGCGAATGCGCTGGGCTTCTCCGCCACTTAGGCTTCGTGCGGACCGGCTCAGCGACAGGTAGCTCAGGCCAACGTCGTTGAGAAATCCGACCCGTACCGAGAGCTCTTTGAGAATCTCACCACCGATTCGTCGTTGGTTGGGGGGTAGGCTGGCCTCTACCGACTCAAGCCAGGCTGACAAATCACTCAGGGGCATCAGGGCAAGGTCAGCGATCGAACGGTCTGCAATGCGGAACATGAGGGATTCCGGCTTGAGTCTTGTCCCGCAGCAGTGGCTGCAGACTCCGTCTTCGAGGTAGTCGTCGGCCCAGCGCTGCAAACTTTTGCTGCCCTCGCGGCCCTGTGCCTCAATGAAGGGCTTGAGGCCCTCGTACTTAATGCTGATTTTGCGCGAGATCCCGGCCACCTTTTGGGTATGGGTGAAATCCCCCGTGAAGCCAAAAATTATGGCGTTGCGGCCCTCTTCGCTGATGTCCTTCCATGGCGTTTGAAGGGTAAATCCACAGCGCCACCCGATGTGCTCGAGCTGTTGGAAGATCCAGGTCGCCTTCTTGGTGCCCAGTGGAGCAAGGGCTCCGTCACCCAAACTTAGTCGCGGATTAGCCACCACTTTACTCATGGCAAGCTCACGCACGATCCCAAGGCCGTCGCAATGCGGGCAGGCACCCTTGGGTGAGTTGAAGCTAAAGGTGTTGGGTTCGGGCTCAGGATAGGAAATCCCAGTGGTTGGGCACATCAGGTTGCGGCTGAAGTGCTTTTGCTCTTGGCTGTCCCAATTGACCACGGTAATGCTGCCCTGACCAAGGCGCATGGCCGTCGCAATGCTGCGGTTTAGTCGTTCCGCGTCTTCGGTGCCGGGGCTGAGTCGGTCAACTACCACGTCGATGTCGTGGGTTTTGTAGCGGTCGAGCTTAAGTCCGCGGTCTAAATCAAGCCACTCTCCGTCGACGCGGACCTTGAGGTAGCCTTGCTTGGCCAGACCCTCAAAAAGTTCGCGGTAGTGGCCTTTGCGGGCGCGGACTACCGGAGCGAGCAGGGCCACTCGTACCCCGTCGAAGTCCTGTACCACGCGCTCAAGGATGGCATCGTCGGAGTAGCTGACCATGACCTCTCCCGTGGCGAGCGAATAGGCCGTTGCCGAACGGGCATAGAGCAGCCGCAGAAAGTCATAGACCTCGGTTACCGTGCCCACGGTAGACCGCGGGTTTCGATTCGTCGTTTTTTGCTCAATTGCAATTACGGGGCTCAGGCCCTCGATTCGGTCGACGTCGGGCCGTTCCATCGTGCCCAAAAACTGACGGGCATAGCTGCTGAAGGTCTCCATGTATCGGCGCTGGCCCTCGGCGAAGATGGTGTCAAAGGCAAGCGAAGACTTGCCGCTCCCGCTAAGGCCAGTGACCACCACGAGTTTGCGGCGCGGTAGCTCCACGTCAATGTTTTTTAGGTTGTGGGTGCGTGCGCCCAGAATGCGAAGCTTCATAGTACCGTTCTAACGCTTAAGGGGAAGCTCAAGTTCAACCGCCATGGAGTCGGGATTTTCAAAAAAAGATTCCCGCAGCCAGGGGTTCCGGCGCTTGAGCTCGCGGTAGCTGAGGCCCTCGCGCTGCGCCCATCGACCCCAGTGGGCGACGCTGCTGTCTACACTAATTCTGCGCGATGGCTCGGGGCGCCAAAGGTCTTCGGGGCCAATTTGGAATCCGTAGTGCTCGGGATGCTCCAGAATCAACTTGATGGCCGCAATCCTAAAGGCGTAGCGGCTGGTTTCGTCGTTCCAGGTCATGCGGAAGTAGTCACGCTCTCCCTGGCGTTCCATCTGGCGCAGCACTCCAGTCAGTCCCATATTGTAGGCTGCCGCAGACAAAAACCAGCTGCCCGTGCGGGCGTAGGCATTTTTGAGGTAGCGGGCCGCGGCCCTCGTAGCCTTCTCTGCGTGGTAGCGTTCGTCGATTTGGGCGTCAACACGCAGATCCCATTCGCGCCCCGTGGCAGGCATAAACTGCCACAATCCCGCCGCGCCCGAGGGCGATAAAGCCGTGGGTTGAAAGCCACTTTCTGCGGCGAGCAAGAAGACAAAGTCCTCGGGAACGCCTTCTTCGCGCAGCCATTGCCGCACGGTAGCCTCCCAGGCTCCGCGCCGCTGAAGCATCAGCAAGGTGTTGGAGTGCCAGTAGGTGTTGGCATGCAGCTCGCGGCTCAGGCACTCGGCCAGGTCGCGGTCCTTGAGGTCTATGGATTCTCCAAAAACCTCAAGACGATGGGGCAGGGGCACGACCAGCGTTTCGTTGGTCTCTGCCAGGCGGCCAAGAGCAGCCAAAACCTCGTCGCTTTTGCTGCCCAGGGTTACGCCAAGCAGAAGCAGTAAAAGGCCAATAGCAATGTTTTTACCCGCGGGCATAGACAAAGGGGCTCTTGAAGGATGCAAATGCCTGGCCTGCTTGGTCCTTGATGCTCAGGGCAAAGGCCTCGGTAGAATTCCAAATTCCTGCCCAGTCAATGCCTAGGTCGGCGTCAGAGAAGTCAATGCAGCCTTCGGTTTCGGGGGCGTAGTAGTCGCTGCAGAGGTACTGAAACACGGTGTCGTCTTCTAGGGTTAAGAAGCCGTGGGCAAATCCGGGCGGAATATAGAGGCGATGCTTGGTCACCGTGTCGAGGCGCAGCCCAAAGTGCTGCCCATAGGTCGGCGACCCCAGGCGGATGTCGATGGCGACGTCGTAGACGGATCCGCGTACCACCGAGACTAGCTTTCCCTGCTCGTGGGGTGGTGCCTGAAAGTGCAGGCCACGCAGCACGCCGCGCTTGCTCATGCTCTCGTTGTGCTGCACAAAGTCGGGCATTCCCGCCGGCAGCAAATCCCTGCGTAGGGATTCAAAAAAGTATCCACGATCGTCGCCAAAAACACGGGGTTCGAGCAGAATTAGGTCAGCAATGGGAGTGGGATGAATCGTCATGTTGGCAAAAATGAGTCGGTGGTCAAGGATACAAGGTCGCGGTA
>JBEEMM010000109.1:0-4493 GCA_041192685.1 Bacteroidota bacterium
CCAACGGAACCTGATCTACCGCGCGGGGGACGCCGCCGTCGACTTCCGCCGCGAGTTCGGGATGACCGACGCCGAGTCCCAGCCCTTGCAGGTCCGCCGGGTGGTCATGGTCCATCCGTTCTGGGACATGGCCTTGCTCCAGGTCGACGGCCTCGGGTCGGGCAACAAGCCGATAGAGGGCGACCACGTTGCAGGTACTGGGGTCCTTAGGATCCTCGAGGGGCGTGGAGTCCGTTACGATGCCCATGATTTGCTTCTTGAGCTCCTTCTCGGGCAAAAAGATATCGATTACGTTGCCATAGGACTTCGACATTTTTTGGCCGTCGGTGCCCGGAATTATCATAACTCCAGAATCTATTCGAGATTCGGGAAGCACAAAAATTTCTTGACCCACGGCCTGATGAACGGCTTCGGCGATGTCGCGCGCAATTTCAAGATGCTGCTTTTGGTCCTTGCCCACGGGCACGATATGGGCGTCGTAGAGCAAAATGTCTGCAGCCATAAGTACCGGATAATCAAAAAGCCCGGCATTGACGTCGCTGAGCCGGTCGGACTTGTCTTTAAAGCTGTGGGCATTGGCCAGCATCGGGTAGGGCGTGAAGCAGTTGAGGTACCACGTGAGTTCGGTGCACTCGGGCAGGTCGCTTTGGGCGTAAAACACGGTGCGCTCCGGATCCAGTCCACAGGCCAGCCAGGCGGCTGCGGTAGCCAGTAGGTTTGCCTTGCGCGCCTCGGGGTCTTTGACTGTGGTCAGCGAATGCAAGTCCGCAATAAATAGATAGGACTCGTTAGAGGGGTCCTTAGCCAATTCAATAGCCGGAAGGATTGCGCCCAGCACGTTCCCGAGGTGCTGGCGTCCGCTGCTTTGAATTCCGGTGAGGATGCGTGCCATAGTGCTAAGGTAGTCGCCTAGGCGACAGGCCTGCAAGCAAGAAGACGATGCTGCTCACTTCGCGATGCCAAGAGATGCTTCGATAAGAAATACGCGGGTATGATGCATTAAGTACATTCTATGAGGCAGTATCAAAGTTTGATAAATAAAAGTTTGATTTCATGTTTTTTTGAATTTGTACCAACTTATAAGTACCTTGGTATCTCTTGTAATACAAAATCCACCTAAAATCTGATTTATGCAATTTCTCGAAATTATCTCTATTGACCCAGCCGATCCCGTAAGCTTTACGTTTTTCACGGGCTACATGGCTATGTTAGCTGCCTCTGTATTCTTCTTTATGGAGCGTAGCAGGGTTGCTGACGAGTGGAAGCTGTCTATGTTGGTATCTGGTCTTATCACCGGTATCGCAGCAGTTCACTACTACTACATGCGCGATTTCTACCAAGCGACGGGTACTAATCCTATCGCATTGCGCTACATCGACTGGACCCTAACGGTTCCTTTGATGTGCGTTGAATTCTATTTGATCACCAAAAAGGCCGGTGGAACCAGCGGCTTGCTTTGGCGTTTGATCATCGCTTCAGTTGCTATGCTTCTGTTGGGATACATCGGAGAGGCCTTCCACGCAGACGAAGCTGAGTCTTGGATCTGGGGTGCGCTTTCAGGTTTGGCTTACTTCTACATCGTTTGGATGGTATGGAAGGGCGAGGTTGCTACCTTGGCTGCTAACGCTGGCGGAAAAGTTCAGAGCGCCGTTAAGGCACTTGGCTGGTTCGTACTAGTAGGTTGGGCCATTTACCCAATCGGCTACATTGCAGGTACTGCAGGTGGTCTGTTTGGAGTTCCTATGTTCCAAAACCTTGAGATGGACCTAGTGTATAACATCGGCGACGCCATCAACAAGATTGGTTTCGGTTTGGTTATCTACGCTTTAGCCACTAAGGACTAAGTTTAATCGGATTTTGTTTAGAGAGGCCAGCCCGCAAGGGCTGGCTTTTTTATTGGACCTTAAGCCGAGACCGCAGCACATCGTAGGTGCGCCACAGTGCGTGCGGAACCGCAAAAAGAGAAAGCGAAATGAACGCGCTGCGCACCAATCGGTCGTCAAGGGCTTCGTCCGCCGTCACCAAAAATACAAAGGCAGCCAGCAAAAAAGTAAACGACGTAGCCGTCAAAACCAAAAGGCGGTACTTCTTGAGCACCGGCCATATTTTGCGTCCGCTGTGAAGAGAATGCCCCCCTACGAAGTAGGCAACAAAGGCCGTTAAGGGGTGGAGCAGACGAAATACCAAAACGAGTACAAGAATCTGCGTAAAGACAAAGGCAACCCTGCGCCATTGAGTCGACCGCACCGCATAATGCCCAAAAAGGGTAAAGGCCAAAAATATCCAAACCGTTTGGGCCGTATTCAAGGCCATGGTCCAGGTTGCGCCAGACCAGGACTCTCCCGCCAAAAGTTCAAACAGGCGAAGCACTTCGGCCTCGTGAAAAATGCTGGGGGCCAAGACAACCAGGGATCCCCTAACCAGGGACTCGTGCACAAAGAGCAGGCCGTCTGATTCTGCAGCAGCATCTTCGGAGCCAAAATGTACCATACTCAAAACAAGAAAGGCAGCCAAGGCCCAAGAGGGCGCCATCATCCAAAGGCAGCCAAGCACAGCGATTCCAAGGGCGTAGTAAAGCAAGGCGGGCCGTGAAATGCCTCCGCGCTCGGTTATTAAGTCCGTGGCGCCATGGGGCATGCCTGTGGCAATTCCCAGTGCAAGAATTATGGCGTAGGCGCTCGGCGGCAGGGCATAGAGTCCTGCGGCAAGCAGCGATACCAGCAAGAGTTCAAGCACTGAAGATCAGGTCAGAAGATCGGGTACGAAGGTCAGGTCAGGGAACCAACCTAAAGTCCAAGCGCAGCGGGAAGGTAATTCCCAAGCCGGGGTCGGACGCAAGAAGTTCCGAATGCCAGAGCTGCAGGGTTTCGGCATCCCAATCGACCTTAAAGACCAGGGTGTCGGGGTAGTCATAAAACCAAATCTCGCGGTCTGCAGGCTTGTACCAATACTGGCCTAGCCGCTGCTTCGAGTAGGTATAGGGCGCAACACCCGGCAGAAGATCCGCGGTAAATTGAATGCGGTAGTCGACAAAATCAGTGTCATTTCGGGTGAAAAAGTCAAAGCGACCCGACACGTCACGCGCCTTGTTGTGCACGCGGACCGGTACCGTAGTGTCTCCAATATCCATAGGCAGGTCAGCGGTATAGGTCAGGGAGTCAAGAGTCCAGCCCTTGATCATGCGGGGCAAGAAGGGCCCGGTGGCCTCCGGCGGCAGACCCCCGTTGTTGTCAGGGTCTTTGCAGGCGAGCATCATAAGGCCTGCAAGCGTTAGGTAGAGGTACTTATGCATTGATGCTAATGAACCGTTCAAGGTCTTTTGCCTTGCCAAACACCACGAGTTCGTCGTTCTCTTCAATCACCATTTCGGGCTGGGGAATACCCTTGATGTGGGCTAGGTCGTTCTCGGCCTTCTGTATGACGGTAACCACGTTGAGGCGGTACTTCTCGAGCAGGCCAATGTCTTTGAGGGTGCGGCCCACCGTGCTGCGGGGTGCGGCAATTTCGGCAATTTCGTAGTCGTCTGGAAGCTCCACGCACATCATCATTCCAGGGTTCATGAGGCGCTCGGCGACGTTCTTGCCAACCTCTTCTTCGGGCGAAAGAATTTCTTTAACGCCCAGCTTCTCAAGAATCCGACGCTGGGTATCTCCCTGCGCTCGGGCGATAATGCGCTTGACGCCCATCTCCAGGAGCTTCACGGTAGTCAGGAGCATTCCTTCAAAGTTTTGGCCAATTGAAACCACTACCGCATCCATCTCGCTGATGTTTTGGGAGCGAAGGGCTCGGGAGTCGGTAGAATCGATCACTACCGCATAGGCTACGTACTCCTTGATTGCCTCAACCTTGTCTTCGTCGATGTCAATAGCAATTACTTCGGCGCCCTTCTCAGAGAGCTTTTGGCATATGGCGGAACCAAACTGGCCCAGTCCAATTACGGCAAATTTATCGGCCATGGTTTGAGTTTATTTGGTTAAAAGTACGCTTAAGGCTTGATCTAAATCGGCTGTAAGGTCGCGCAGGTCTTCAAGGCCCACGCTGAGGCGTATTAGTCCGTCGGTAACCCCGGTCTTTTCGCGGTCCGCTTTGGGTATGCTTGCATGGGTCATGGTAGCCGGATGGCCGGCCAGCGACTCGACTCCGCCCAAGGATTCCGCGAGGGTAAATACCTTGAGTTTAGAGACTACGGCGCTCGCCTTGGCAAGGTCGTCGTCGTGCAGGGCAAAAGAAACCATGCCGCCAAAGTGCTTCATTTGGCGCGCCGCGATGGCATGCCCGGGGTGGTCCTTGAGGCCCGGGTAGTAGACTTTGCGCACCGCAGGATGCGTGCTGAGGTAGGCGGCTATGGCCTCCGCGTTACTGCAATGGCGCTCCATGCGCACATGGAGGGTTTTGATTCCGCGCAGTACCAAAAAGCTGTCCATGGGTCCGCAAACGGCCCCTGAGGCATTTTGTATGAAGTAGAGGCGCTCGGCCAGTGCCGCGTCGGCCAC
>JBEEMM010000110.1:0-4452 GCA_041192685.1 Bacteroidota bacterium
GGGTGATTTTTGGACTCGTGTGGCATTGCCTCTTCCCCTGTCCTTTGCTAACGACACTGTCGAAGTGCGCTTTGAAATGACCAAACCCGCAGGCGGTGGTGGCGGCGGACCGGGCGGAAACAACCAACTTGGCGACTTGGCAATTGACGATGTTTCGATTGCGGAGCTCGTTGCTTGCCCGGACCCAACAAGTATTGTGGCGACTCGGCTGAGCGCAACCTCTGTTCAGCTGAGCTGGGTGACTGGCGGAGCCTCTGCCTGGCGTGTAACTTATGGTCCGTCCGGATTCATACCAGCGGCTGGTACTAAGTTAAATGCATCGACTAATCCTTTTATAATTACCGGATTGTCGCCTGCGACAACCTATGAGTTTCGTGTAAAGGACAGCTGCAGTGCGACCAGCGTCTCGGGCTGGTCCAACGCCGCCAGAGCGATGACCGACTGTGGACCTATAGCGACCCCTTGGTCGGAGAATTTCGACGGGCCGAGCTTCGTGATACCCACCGCGCACTGGGCCTACGGAGCGATCGATACCTGCTGGTCGCGTCCTTCAGGGGCGAACTATTGGTGGCGTCCTAATTCTGGTCCTACTCCAACGGCATTAACCAACATCGGCACAGGTCCCAGCGCGGACCATACTACCGGCAGCGGTAAGTACTTGCACGGCGAAGCCCAAGCCGGCACCGGCGTTGCTCTTCTTCGCAGTCCTAACGTACTTCTGGCGGGCCTAATCACCCCCGAACTACGTTTTTACTACCATCAGTTTGGCGCACAGATCGACAGCCTGGTGGTCAAGGTGTTTAGAAACGGTACTGAGACACGAGTCTGGGCAAATACCATTGGAACTTCCTCGTCAACCGCTCCCTGGAGCGAGGCCGTGGTTTCGCTGTCGAGTTTTTTGCCCGATACCGTTCAAATACGATGGTATGCCTACCGCTCACCAAGCGGCAACAATCAGGTGGATGTGGCCATTGACGACGTGTCGATTGCCAATATCCCGGCCTGCGCCAAGCCTTTAGGCCTCACGGTAACCTCAACTACCCAAACTACCGGAACGATGACCTGGAATCCAACGGGTGCAGGAACCTACGAGGTGCGCTACGGGGCTCTAGGTCAGGTACCTTTTAGCGGAACTACCGTTACGGCCAGCACGAATCCGTTCACGCTTACGGGCCTTAGTGCAGGTACCGTGTATGCTGTTTCGGTGCGCAAGGTCTGCAGTTCTGCCCTACAGAGTGCCTGGAGCACCATCGATACCCTTATTACACTTTGCGGCGTAGTATCGGCACCCTATATTGAGAATTTTGAGGTGGGATTTGATCGCGGTCCAGCCAGCGGTCAATTCTGGAATCAGAATTCCACCGTTGGTCCCTGCTGGGTGCGGACTCCCTTGAGCTCCCCTGCACCACCGGCCTATCATTGGGGCGGCGGACAGGGTGCCACGCCTACACCCAATACAGGCCCTGCAAACGACCACACTAGTGGTCTTGGCAAGTACGTGTACACCGAGGCTGGATTCGGTAATCCCGCTGGATCAGCAAGGATAGCCTACCTAACCTCGCCCCAAATTTCACTCAATGGTCTGACTGCTCCAGAGATTCGATTTTGGTACCACATGCAGGGCACGACTATTGGTTCCTTGACGGTGGAAGTTCAAACTGGGTCGGTTACTTCGCCTTTTGTCGCTCTGGATTCCATTGTAGGAGGCCAGGCCAATGCCTGGGTTGAACGCGTTGTTTCTCTAGGTGGCTACGTCAACCAAACCGTACGCATTCGTTTTAAGGCACGCACTTTGTCGACTACCCCAGCAACCTTGGCTGACATTGCCATTGACGACTTCACGGTTAAAAACGCTCCTCCTTGCCCGCCGCCAACCGCTTTGAGTGCAACACCGCTTACGTCCACTACTGCATCGATTAGTTTTACCAACGCTGCTACGGGTACCGCAATTTTGGAATACGGTCCGGTGGGATTCACTCCAGGGAGCGGAACCTTGGTTAGCACAACAAGCAATCCTCATATTTTAACGGGTCTAACGCAAGGTCAAAACTACCAGGTTTATGTATTTGACAGTTGCTCGGGCGGCTTGACTTCGGGTTCCTTTGGTCCAGTGTCCTTTAGCACCTTCAACTGCCCCAACGGCTGCGTCTACACCCTCAAGCTGCAGGATAATTTTGGCGACGGATGGAAGTCTAACCCGGCAGGAAACTACCACCGAATGGAAGTTATTGTGAATTTCGATACGACATCCTATACCATCTTGGACGTGCTCCCTGGCAACGCGGACACGGTAGCGAATTTTGCCATAACGGTTTGCGACAACGACGTTGTAAAACTTCGTTTTGTCTCCGCAAGCAACGGAAACTGGAGCGATGAATGCGGTTGGCAGTTTAGAAATCCAAGTGGTGCCCTTGTGCACAGTGAGGCAACTGGCGGAGCAAACCTTACTACAGGAGTTAAGTATACAGCAACGGCAGACTGCGCTAATCCCTGCCCGCCCCCAGTGGCGGCCTTTACCACCACGGCTACGGGTCTTTCGGTGTTGTTCGACGCGGCAACTTCTGTGGGTTCCATTGTGAGCTGGGCATGGGATTTCGGCTCGGGCGCTACGGGCACTGGACTGAACCCGAGCCATACTTTTGCCACCTTTGGTACCTACCCAATTTCGCTAATTGTTACCGACGGATGCGGCCAGTCAGATACGATAGTGCAGTCCATCAACGTGTGCACGGGCGGACTGGGTTCGGTCGGGCACAGTGCCAATGGACTGGTGGTAAACTTTACAGGGCCAAGCGATCCGGCTCAGTTTACATCCATTAGCTGGACCTTTGGTGACGGAAACTCTTCAGCAAGTGCCAATCCAACCCACACCTATACCGCGGGAGGTACCTACAGCGTAATTCTCACGGCTACAGATATTTGCGGTAATACCTATAGCCAAACGCTATCGGTGGTGGCCTGCTCCAAGCCGATTGCCTACTTCACCTTCCGAATTTTGGCTTCCAACGGCAGTGGAATGACGGTTGAGTTTGATGCGAGCAATTCCGTGGACGCGGTCTCCTACTCCTGGATTTGGGGAGACGGCAGCGCGGGCAGCGGTGGCCCAATTCTCAACCATACCTACCCGGTAGCACAGCTTGGCTACAACGTCCGTTTAATTGTGCAGTCCAACTGCGGAACCACCGATACCATATCTCATAGGTTGACGGAGTTGAGTTCGCCCGAAGTTCGGCCCGAAGAGGCGAGCTGGTTCCCCAATCCCGTGCGTTCCGGTTCTCAGATTAGCTACTCAAATCAAGGGCCTGAGGCTCCTGAATTTTGCCTTTGGTATGCCTTCGACGGCCGACTGCTCAAGGAAGTTCCAGTGGTTGACGGTAGGGCTCAGGTTCCGACCTTATCCTCGGGAATTTACTGGTTGGTCTGGAATGCGCAGCATTCGCTGCAGCGCATACCAATTGCCATTATTGACTAGTACTTTTGCTTCATGGAGCTTGCCTTAGCCTTTTTGACCCTGACCTTTTTGGAGATTGTTCTTGGTGTTGATAACATCATATTTATTAGCATCTTAACGAATAAGCTTCCCAGCGAAATCCGCAAGAAGGCCCGCAGGTTGGGTATAGCACTAGCCTTAATATTTCGGATTTTGATGCTCTTGTCGATAACGTGGATCATGGGCTTTCAAGAAGCCTTGTTTCAAATCAAGGACCATCCTGTTAGCGGCAGGGATTTAGTGCTCTTCGCTGGCGGGGTCTTTTTGCTTTGGAAGGCTACCAAAGAGATCTATGAGATCATGGAAGCAGGTGGAGCCAAGCACGGTCAAAACACTAATGTGGCCAAGAGCTTCGCGGGAATAATTGTACAAATCGCCTTGCTGGACATCGTCTTCAGTTTTGATTCCATCCTTACTGCAATTGGTATGACCGATAATTTGCAAATTATGATTGCTGCAATTATCGTAGCCATGTTTGTGATGCTTCAGTTCAGTGGGCCCGTTTCTAAGGTTATTGAGAAGCACCCTTCGCTCCAGATTTTGGCTCTTGCTTTTTTGATACTTATCGGATTCATGCTGGTGGCCGAATCGGCTGGCTACCATATGCCTAAGGGATACATCTACATGGCCGTGGGCTTTTCTCTGGCTGTTGAGTGGCTCAACATTCGCGGCGGAATGCGCAAGGGCACTAAGGATAATAAGTAGGCAAGGGAGCACTATTCCTTGCTTTGGGCGGCCTAAACTTCGTGCACAAAAAGGTCGCGGTCGAACCGAACTCGCGGTCCATAGACTCCAGTCGATGCGCGCTTACCGGCCGAAATAACCATGCATATTTGAGCATCCTTGGGCAGATGCAGCAAGCGCTTGACCCGGAGTCCGTCCATGCCTTCCATAGGGCAGCTGTCGTAGCCTTGGGCGCGAAGGGCGAGCATGAGGGTTCCGCATGCCAGGGCGGTAGACTT
>JBEEMM010000111.1:0-4438 GCA_041192685.1 Bacteroidota bacterium
ATTTGCCGAATTCACGCCATGATTCGGGACGGCGAAGTACCGATCCGAGAAAAAGGAAGTAAGACCCGAGTCCGAGAAAAAATCCGTTGAGCATTGAATTCAAAGGTAAGCTACCTTCGGGGCATGAAGCGACGATTTTGGATTGTACTGTTTGCGCTATGCTGCGCTACCACCATGGTTTCCTGTGGAGCCGGGCGCGACTGCGACTGCCCAAGCTTTAAAAACTAGGTTGGGCTTCGCCCGCCTAAGGACCTAGTGCACGCAGCCTGGGTTTTCTTAATTTTACCCTTGTGGACAGCCTAGACCTCAACTGGCGACGGCTCGCCGGACGGATTCCTGAAGCGGCGGAGGCCGAGGCTTCGCGCATTGTGCGCGCCTTCAAGGGAGAGGTAGCCCTGACGCCGCCGCGGTCGAGCAAATGGGGGTCCTACCGGTGGAGGCCCGACCTGGGAGCCAAAATTTTCTTAAACCGCGACCTGCAGCCCGAGGCCATGCTCATCACCCTGCTGCACGAACTTGCCCATGCCCAAGTGCGGTCTTGGGACGGAATCGGCTGCATGCCCCACGGCAGCGAATGGCAAGGGCGGTACCGGGACCTGCTTGGTCCGTTTTTGGACGTTCCCGGAGTCTTTAGTCCGGCCGTAGTTCGTGCCCTCAAAAACCAGCTCCACAAGCCCAAGGCTTCCTGCGGAGCCGCGCCAGACCTGCTTCGAGCCCTTCGCGCGGACTCGGACGCGCTCCGCGTGGAGCAGCTGCCCGAGGGATGCTGGTTCCGCCTTGCAAACGGAATGGAATTTCGCAAGGGGCCCAAGCGCCGAAGCCGCTTTGCCTGCACCGAGAAAAAAACCGGCCGTACCTTTACCGTGCACGCTCTCGCTGAAGCGACGCGCTCCCAAGAATGAGTTCCCCCCTGGCCAACCCCAACTTTGAAATTGCCCTTCTCGGTGGCGGACAACTGGGCAAAATGCTATTGGCCGAAGCATTGAGAATGGACGTTTCGGTGCGTGCGCTCGATCCCGACCCTAAGGCGCCCTGCCGCCTGGGCCTTCGCTGCTTTGAAGAAGGCGACTTCAGGGATTTTGATACCGTAGTTCGCTTTGCCCGCGGCGCCCAATCGGCCGTGATTGAAATCGAAACCGTAAATGCCGACGCCCTGGAGTTACTGGAGGCTGAGGGGGTACGGTGCTTTCCTCCTTCTGCGGCCCTGCGAATCATTCAAAACAAGGCTGCCCAAAAGACCTTTTGGCTGGAGAATGACCTTCCAAGTTCCAAGTTTGAGCGTTTCAGCGGTGGCGCAAGCCTAAAGGCGGCGGTGGCCGAGGGACGCTGGGCCCTCCCCCTGGTCTGGAAGCTTGCCGAGGGAGGCTACGACGGCTTTGGCGTTTCCCTACTGCGCAGGCCTGAAGATTTAGATAACCTTCCTGAGCAGCCCTGCATTGCCGAGAGCCTGGTGGACATTGCCGAAGAAATCGGGGTAATCGTCGCCCGCCATCCCGACGGAAGCATGGCGACTTTTCCTCCGGTGGCCATGGAGTTTCACCCGAGTGCCAACCAGGTCGAGTTTGTGGTTTGTCCCGCTCCCCTGCCTGCCGAGGCCTTGGCCGAAGCCGAAGAACTTGCCCGTCGGGCGGCCAGCGCACTCGGAATCTTGGGCCTTCTGGCCGTTGAGCTGTTCTACACCCGCGACGGGCAATGGCTCATCAACGAAGTGGCTCCGCGCCCTCATAATTCCGGACACTTAACGATTGAAGGCTGCGAAACCTCGCAGTTTGAGCAGCTCCTGCGCTGCGCCACCGGACTCCCCTTGGGTTCAACGGCCCTGCGCCAACCTACCGTAATGGCCAACGTGGTCGGTTCTGCGGGGCATCATGGCCCGGTCGCCTACGAGGGCTTGGAACACGCCCTTGCGGTACCCGGAACCCGGCTGCACCTCTACGGAAAATCAGAAACCCGCCCCTTTCGCAAACTGGGGCACTGGACTGCCGTAGGCAAGAGCCTCGACGAGGCCCGAAGCCGAGCTGCAGCCGCCCGCAATGCACTAACCGCCCTTAGCCACTCTCCATCATGAAGACCAAAGAATCCGCCCGAGTGGGCATAGTCATGGGAAGCCAAAGCGACCTGCCCGTAATGCAAGGTGCCGCAGACAGCCTCAAAGAATTTGGCATAGCCTACGAAATCACGGTGGTCTCGGCCCATCGAAGCCCCCTGCGTATGATGGAGTACGCCCAGCAAGCCGCCGGTCGCGGAATCCAAGTCATCATCGCGGGAGCCGGCGGAGCGGCACACCTCCCAGGCATGATAGCGAGCGCGACGCCCCTTCCCGTGATTGGAGTTCCGGTCAAAAGCAGCAATTCTATGGACGGATGGGATTCCGTTTTAAGTATTTTGCAAATGCCTAAAGGAGTTCCCGTAGCTACGGTGGCCTTGAACGGAGGCGCCAACGCCGGAATCCTCGCCGCCCAAATCCTCGGAGCCTTTGACCTCGCGGTCCGCGCTCGGATTTCCGACTACAAAGAAACCATGCGCCTCTCGGTAGAAGACATGGCCAAGTCGGTGGAAAATTCGTAAATTCAACTCATGAATCAATCAAAACCCGACACTTGGGACTGGGACGCGATTGAAGAAGCGGCTCAGATTGGCCGTGAGAGTCCGTTGAGTTCCACTCCAAACGTGAAGCAGATGCTTCACCAAATTCTTGAGGCCGCGAAGCATTAAATGCCAGTTACTAGCAACTAGTTACTAGTTCTACGCTCAAGACTACAAGGCTTTCAACCTCGCCATCACCACTTCTTTTTTGCGGTTGGCAACCGGCACGTTGGAGTCGTCCTCGAGAATGAGGTAGCCTCCGTCGCTCGAAACGTAGCGCTTTATAATGTCCATGTTGACCAAGTGCGACTTGTGAACCCGCTCAAAATCGTAGGGGGCAAGAATGGTCTCGAAATCTTTTAGGGTGCGCGATGCCAGGAGCTTTTTGCCGCCGCGCATGAAGAACTGGGTGTAGTTCGAGGTGGATTCGCAGCGCAAAATTTCGGTAATCCGCACAATGTGCATGCCCTCAGTGCTCGAAATCACTAATTTTTTGTCGCTTCGTTCGCGCAGGTTGTCAACCAAGGCTCCAAGCTGGGCTGAGGGTATGGCGGAGGTGGCCTTTTTGACGGCACGAGCAAGCTCTTCGGGGTCGATTGGCTTGAGCAGGTAGTCGACTGCACTTGCCCTAAACGCGCGCAGGGCATAGCTCTCGTGAGCCGTAACCACGATTACTGCACCAGTCCACTCGGGCTCGTCGACCGAAAGGCGCTCGAGCAGGTCAAAGCCCAACTCGCCGCTAAGGTGCACGTCAAGAAAGAGCAGGTCGGGCTTGCGCCCCAGGAGCAGTTCCCAGGCCTCATCGACCGTAGAGGCCTCGTAGACCTCGCGCACCTGAGGGCAAAATAAATCCAGTTTGCCACGCAGGGCCTTGCGGCTTGGGGCTTCGTCGTCGAGCAGTAGGGCCTTCATAGACTGCTAACTTACCCTAAACCCCCCATACTTCGACCTTCGGGAGCGCGAGGACGACCCTCGTTCCCTCATTGAGGTCTTCGACTGCAAGGCGGTAGGGCTCTCCACTGGCCTCCGCCAAGGCCTTGAGGCGGCTCTCGAGAATCCTCGTGGCCATAGAACGCTTCTGGCCCTCATCGCCGGTTTGCTGCGCCCCTGCCGCCGCGCGACCAATTCCGTTGTCTTCGATTTCGATGCGGATCCTGCCGGGTTCAACCCCCTGAAGCAGGCGCAGGGTAAGGCGTCCGCGCCGGCCTTGCAGGGGGCGGAGTCCGTGCAGAATGGCATTCTCAACTAGGGGCTGCAAAAGCATGGGCGGAATCGCCAAGTCGGCAGGATCCAGAGCCTCATCAACCTCGAGAACGTGATCAAAACTCTGATCAAAGCGCATTTGCTCCAGGGCAATGTAGTGCGACAGGGCGTCGAGCTCGTCGCGCAGCTCCACCCGCTCCTGGTCGGCCTTCTCTAGGGTGTAGCGCATCAGTTTGGCAAAGCGGTTTAGGTACTGCACGGCCTCACGGGGCTTTTGCTCCATAACAAACGAAGAAATGGATTCCAAGGCGTTGAAGGTGAAGTGCGGATTCATTTGCAGCCTAAGAGCCATGCGCTCGAGTTCGGCCTTCTCGGCTGCCCACTTCTTGGATTCCCGTCGGCGGCGCAGGGCAAGCCAAAGCAAGCCACCCGAAGTAGAGAGCAAGACCAGCACAAGCGGAACCCAGAATCGGGGCTGTGCCCACCAGGGCCTCGGAAGCCAAAGGCTAAACCGCTGAATCGGATCAGAATCGAGCTCCAGGAGGTGCCTTCCAGGGGAGAGGCCGGCCAAAACTAGGGTGCGGCCTGCGCCGAGGTCTACCCAGTCTGCGCCGTCACGCCGGTAGCGAAGAGTGCGGGCGTCGGCCTG
>JBEEMM010000112.1:0-4344 GCA_041192685.1 Bacteroidota bacterium
AGGGGGCGGCTGCGCCGCTTTGCGCTTAAGGCCTCATTGACCACAAAACGGTAGGCCCAGGTGCTGCGCTGGGCATCGCCGCGAAAGCTCGACCAGTTCGACCACATTTTGATGCTGGCATCCTGAACGCAGTCTTGTGCAGAACTGTGGTTCAGGACGATGCGCAAGGCCACACGGTACCATTGGTCCGCGTGCTGCTGCACCAATTCGGTAAAGTCGCGAAGGGCTTCAGGTTGCATCGTATCTAAGATGCGGAAAAGCGGTCTTGGTTTAATTAGCCAACTAGCTATTGGCTAGTAACTAGTTACTGAAAATTATCGATTACGCACCCGCAGCGTCGCTTCGACGATGGCGGCGGCGTTGAGGCCGTACTTGTCCATGAGCTGGGCGGGCGTGCCGGATTCGCCAAAGGAATCGTTGACGGCCACCATTTCGATGGGGGCGGGGCGGTGCATGCCTAGGGTCTGGGCAACGAGGTCGCCGAGGCCACCGTGGCGCTGGTGCTCCTCGGCGGTTACGACGCGGCCGGTCTTGTGAACTGACTTGAGCAGGGCCTCGGTGTCAAAGGGCTTGATTGTGGCGAAGTTGATCACTTCAGCCGAGATTCCTTGGGCGGCCAGAGTGTTGGCGGCCTCGAGGGCCTCCCACACGAGGTGGCCGGTGGCGGCGATGGTCACGTCGCTGCCCTCGAGCAGCACGTCGGCCTTGCCGATGACAAAGGGCTTGTCGGCAGGGGTGAAGTTGGCCACCTTGGGGCGTCCGAAGCGCAGATAAACCGGGCCGTGGTGGTCGGCAATGGCAATAGTCGCAGCCTTCGTTTGGTTGTAGTCCGCGGTAACGATGACGGTCATGCCCGGAAGCATCTTCATCAGCCCAATGTCTTCGAGAATCTGGTGGGTGGCGCCGTCTTCGCCCAGGGTAAGGCCCGCGTGGGAAGCACAGATTTTGACGTTCTTGTCGGAGTAGGCAATGCTCTGCCGAATCTGATCATAAACGCGCCCGGTAGAGAAGTTTGCAAAGGTTCCGGTGAACGGAATCCATCCCCCGATGGTCAGGCCCGCTGCCATGCTCATCATGTGTGCCTCGGCGATGCCTGTTTGAAAGAAGCGCTCTGGGAATTCCTTGGCAAAGGCGTCCATTTTAAGCGAGCCAGTGAGGTCGGCGCAAAGGGCAACGACCTTGGGGTTGCGGCGTCCGAGTTCAAGCAGGCCGGCGCCAAAACCGCTCCGGGTATCTTGGCTTCCTTGGTTAATGTAGGGGTGCATAGGTAGGTAGGGTTACTGGAGGTTAACAAGGGCCGTGGCTCCAGAGGTCACGGTAAAGGTTTGGCTTTTGCTGTAGGCCGTTTGCTGGGCGGACTTCGGTCGGTATACCACGGTGTAGGTTCCGGGCTGCAGCGCAAAGGACTGTCGCACCTGGCCTTCATCCAGCGGAACCACGTAGGTGAATTGATCGTTTTCGCGCAAAAAAATAGCGCCGATGCTCGCAATTTTAAGCGTTAGGCTCGCGCTCCCCGGCGCGGGAATGCTCAACTCGGTCACCTTTCCGCCTTCAATGGCAACCGACATTCGGTATCGGGGTAGGGTGAGAATGTCGAGCTCGTAGCTGCCCACTAGGTAACGCTGCTCGCTGCCCAGGGGCTGAACATGCAGAATGTCGGCGGAACCGGGCCTGCGAACTACCGCTAAGGGCATGCTTTGCCGGCTGGGGACGCTGAACATGCTGAGGCGCAGTGCTCCCTGTGCTGCATTGGCGCCAATATTGTTGTGCTTGCCTGCGTTAATGACGCTCTCGGCAATAGCAACTGGCGGAATCGTGAATACCGTGCCGCGGTAGGTCACCAGAGCATCCAGGTCGAGGGTGTCGGGTTGCCCCACGTAGTTCATGGTGTGCACCAAGGCTTCCTCCATTTGGCCTGTAGTGGCATTGTACAGCACCAGGGGAACGTTGGTTTCAGACGGAACTCCGAGGTGATCAATAAGATTGATTTGCGCTGAGGTATTGTTTAGGGCCTGGGTCATGATGACCTTGAGTGCCTTGGTGAAGGTGAGTTCGTCTCCCGCGTCGTAGTAGGTACCCACGCAGCCAAAATCCTTGGCCAGGTTGCTTTCTAGTCCGATTCCAATGACAAAGGGCTTGAGAATTACTCCGCGCTGCTGCAAAATGCGCGATGCGGCACAAGGGTCTTCGTCGCAGGCCTCCACGCCGTCGGTGATCAAAATAATTATGTTGCGGCAGTCTGAGCATTCCGGAAAGTCACTGCCCGCCTTAATTAAGCTTCGGGCAATGGGGGTGGTTCCCATGGGTCGAAGTCCGGCCAAGGTTTTTTGAATGCGCGGAATCGAGTTGGGGCTAAAGGCCACTTCGAGCCTGGTGTCGTTGCAGTCTTGGGGCGGAACCGGTTTCTGGTGGCCGTAGACCCTTAGGGCCAATTCAAAGTTTGGACGCTCAATCTGGCCTAAGCTGTCGAGCAGATCGCGCATAAGCCGTTGGGCCACCTCCATGCGCGTGCCGGTTTGCCAGCGTCCGTACATGGAATTGGACGCGTCAAAAACAAACAAAATTCGCGTGAGCGGCTCGGGTTTTACTTCGGGCGGAGGCAGCACTCCCTGCGCCAGGGCCCTGAGGCCTCCGGCGATTAGAAGGAGTGCGAGGATTCCACTGCGAAGCATGCGCAAGGACTTAGTAGTCGCCCAATGTTTCTGGGCACTGCGCCAGGGCGCGGGCCAGTTCGTCGTCGTTGGGGGCGATGCCGTGCCATTTGTGGGTTCCGGCCATAAAGTCGACCCCGTGGCCCATGGCCGTCTTCATGATTAGCGCTACGGGCTTGCCTTTGCCCGTGCGGGTTATGGCCTGCCGCAGTGCAGCCTGCACCGCATGGAGGTCGTTGCCCTGCTCGAGGTGCAGCACGTCCCATCCAAAGGCGCTGAACTTGGCGCCCAGGTCACCCATGGGGAGCACTTCGTCGGTGCTTCCATCGATTTGCTGGCCGTTGGCGTCGACGGTGGCAATGAGGTTGTCCACTTTTTTGGCGCCTGCATAGAGTGCGGCTTCCCAGATTTGGCCTTCCTGAAGCTCACCGTCGCCGTGCAGGGTAAATACCAGGTGCGGGTCGTTGTGTAGCTTTTTGGCTTGGGCAGCTCCTACCGCTACACTGAGTCCCTGACCGAGCGACCCGCTTGCGATGCGCACCCCGGGCAAGCCATCGTGGGTAGTGGGGTGGCCCTGAAGTCGGGAGTTGATCAAGCGAAAGGTCGAGAGTTCCGCCACCGGGAAGTAGCCAGACCGTGCCAGCGTGCTGTAGAACACGGGCGAAATATGTCCGTTGCTCAAAAAGAACAAATCTTCTCCCTTGCCGTCCATGCGGAAGGCGGCTGGATTGTGCCTCATTACGTCGAAGTAGAGGGCGGTAAAGAACTCGGTACAGCCCATGGAGCCGCCGGGATGTCCCGATTGAGGCTTGTGAACCATGCGCAGTATGTCGCGCCGAATTTGTGAGGGGTAGTCAGTAATTGGGACCATCAGCAGTGGATTTCGCGTAAAAGTACGGCCATTAATCGGCTACCTTTGCGGCCCAAAAACATAAGTAATTAACGAGTTATGAAGGTCGGAATCGTAGGACTTCCCAATGTCGGAAAGTCGACATTATTCAACTGCTTGAGCAACGCCAAGGCCCATGCTGCAAACTTTCCCTTTTGCACCATTGAGCCCAACGTAGGCACGGTGAACGTGCCCGACCCGCGCACGGCTGCCCTTGCCGAGATCGTGAATCCCGAGCGCGTGGTTCCCGCCACGGTGGAGATTGTAGACATTGCAGGCCTGGTCAAGGGAGCCAGCAAGGGAGAAGGTCTGGGCAACCAGTTTTTGGGCAACATCCGAGAGTGCAATGCTCTTTTGCACGTGCTGCGCTGCTTTGAAAACGACAACATCGTGCACGTAGACGGCAGCGTGAATCCGCTTCGCGACAAAGAAACCATAGATTTTGAGCTGCAGCTCAAGGACCTTGAAACCCTTGAAAAGCGCATAGATCGTGCCCGCAAGGCCGCCAAGAGCGGAGCCCGAGAGGGTGGGCGAGAGGTAGAGATGGGCGAACGACTCAAAAAGCACATCGAGCAGGGCAAGTCGGTTCGTGGCTTTGACCGTACCGAAGAAGAAAATACCTGGATCGCCGACTACCAGCTACTTACTGACAAGCCTGTGATGTACGTCTGCAACGTCGAAGAGACGTCCGCCAAAACAGGAAACGCCTGGGTTGAAAAGGTGCGCGCAATGGCTGTCGAAGAAGGTGCTGGCGTGCTTCACTTGGCTGCGGCCACCGAGGCAGACGGGGAGGAATGGTGTGTC
>JBEEMM010000113.1:0-4314 GCA_041192685.1 Bacteroidota bacterium
CATCACATAAGAACCTGCTCGATCCTGACCCACCACCGTCAGGCCAAACTGCAAGGGCGAAGTCGACTCCATGGACCTCAAGGCAGAACTCCACGTAAACTGAACGCGTCGAGCCAAGTAGCCCAGCACATAAATCGACTGGCCGTTCACGTCGCTGGCCTGGTGGCCCGCAAACTGGGCACGCGCGGACCAGGATCCGGCCAAGGTGCCGCTCACCTCAACCTCCATCCCGCGAATGGCAACGTCCGTGACGTTATCGGCCTGCAGTACCTGAGAGCCGTCAACGGTCCGGTAGATCCAGTCAATTAAATTGGTTCCGCGCCGCTCATAGGCAGTGATTGCCGCCCCGCTAATCCCACGTCGGGGCTCGCTTCTTCGGTTTAGGCGCAAGCCCAGCTCCGAATTCCAGGCGTACTCCGGCCTCAGGCCAGTAGACCCTTGGGCGCCACCCAAGCGGTAGTAAAGGTCGGTGAAGGTCGGCAGCCTAAAGCTGCGGTTGCTGCTTGCGATGGCAAAACCCTCCCATGACCCTTGCCGCCAAAGGCCCTGCCGGATGCCCAAATTCGGGAGCCAATCCAAGCCATAAGAATTGTTGGCGTTGAGGCGAAGGTCTGCCTGAATTGAAGTCTGGCTGCCGGGTAAAAACTGGTAGGACGCAAAAATCCCAGCATTTTGTCGCGATTCAAAACGAGTATAGCTACCCCAGTTGGTCACAACGGTGTCGGGCATCGGCTCTCCCAAAGCATTGCTCGTGATTTCGTCGTGGCGTGCGTCGGCACCCAGCATAAGATGCTGTGCTTTGCGGACAAAACGCCAGGTAGCCTCGGTTCCGTAGCTTCGGTTGCGGTGCACGTTAGCTCCAGTATACCAGGTCGGAGTTAGGTTGGAGTCCGTCGCATGAATCCACCTTCCTGCACTATGGGGCACATAATACCGAGCATTCTCGCGAAAGAGTTCAAATCGATCCAGAAGCTGCCGGGCATAAACCTTGGCCTCAAAGTTTTTAAGCACATATCCTGCGGACCCCGTGAGCGAACGCAAATGCTCAAACTGCTGGGGGTAGGCAAAGCTGTAAAATCCCTGGGCGCCAAACATTTTAACCGTATAGCCCACGTTGAGGTAGAGCTCGCCTATGTGGTCAAAACTTCGCACGGCCTTCAAGTAGGCCTGCCAAGTGGCAAAGTCGGTGTTGGGCGAGGCTCCGTCAGAGGCGGTGTAGGAGAGGTCCAGCCTCGACCCAAACCGGTCGGTGCGGCGCAGCGGAACCCCGCCGGCTGCCCTCGTGTATCCAAAGGCTCCCGTCGAAGCGCTGGCGTATCCACGCCCACTGCGCGCATCCAGGGAGCGGAGTTCAACCACGCCGGCAAAGGCAAAGGGTCCATAGCGGTAGGAGCCGCCGCTGGGCAAAACCCGGATTTCTTGAATTGCTTCAATAGGAATCGGAAGTATGGCGCTGTGGTGCCCCGTTTGGGGGTCGGTGAAGGGAATGCCGTCAACCACCACGTGCACTTGGTCAAAGGTGGAACCGCGCACCGACAGGTCGGTCTGCAGGTCGTTGAGCCCGCGGCTTCGCAGGTCAAGGCTTGCGAAGTTGGCTTCCATGACTTCTGGGGCATGCTGCGCGGGCATGAGCGGCTTGAGCACAAGAATTTGCGTAGCATGGCCGATGTGTACCTTTTCTACCTCTACCGTGGGGAGTTGCTGCGAGATTTTAAGAGTATCATTTGGAGCAGTTTGGGCCGCCAAGGTGGCTCCGCTCAAGACTAAAGAAGCAAAAAAGCCATTCATAGGTCTATGTTCTTGAACCTAAACAATTCAGCACCATTAAGGCAGTAAATGCAATTACCATTTTTAACGCTTATAAAAGGAACCCAAAAGTTAGACAAATTGGGATCAATCCCGCTTCCCTAGCCACTTTTGTATAAGCCAGTAGTGACCGAGCATTAGCGCGTCGATTCCGACCAAGTACCACGGCCATGGGCCGATAATTAAGGGGTTGTTGACCGCGGGAGGCGACAGCAAAAATTGGTAGTTGGCCCCGGCGACGCGGTTGAGTACAAAAATCGGGACCAGCAAGAATTGGTTGCCCCAGAATGCCTTGACCCAGGCACGGGTGGGGATTAGCCAGGCTCCGCTGCGAAGCGCATAGAGCGGAACCAACACAATCGTCGTGTGCTGCACCCAAAATTCGATGAGGTAAAGTGGGTGGTCGCCCAATGGACTGCCGGGGGTAATTAGCGCGTGCGCTCCGCCCGTAATACCCCAAAAGGTGAGGGGCAGCAAGACTTTGGTATTGCCGGTGGTCAGGTAAATGACTGCGAGCAAAAAGCTGATCGAGCAGAGGTGGCCGGGGAGCGACGTGGTCGGACTCCACACCCCGTTCGCGATCTGGTGCGCGTGCACGCCCAAGTAGAGCGCGGCCAGGCTGTAGCCCAGAATGCGCTCAGTCCACAGGCGCAGGTTGTCGTTGGCCCGAGCAATGAACGTCAAGAATAGGGAGTAGGCGCCAAAATAGGCCCAGCCCCACCACCACACGTTGCTAAATACTTCAATTGGGTAAAACGTATCCATTACCTAAAGAACGGGTAAAAAAGAATGCAGTTCAGCACCTCGGTGCGATGAAATGTAAATTGCTTTTTTGGTGTGGTTTCATGCAGCTAATGTTCCAAAAAATCCCTAAATGAAGGGGATTCGGAACAAAAATGGAGGTAATTCAGGGAGCATCGGTTGCGCGTAGAAAAAGAGAATCCAACCTAAGATGAACGCCACTAAAGCTCCGCCAATTAGGATCCAACCTATGGCGATGTCACCGACGCCAAAACTCAAAATTCCCCATATGAGGGCAAGAAATGAACCTGCAAGTAGTGCAATGGCCACCAAGGCAAGTAAAACTCCGAGGAGTCCCTCAACCCAAAATGGAATGGAATGGCGCTTTTTGCTTGTGTTTGCCGGTTCGTCTGCTCTCGACTCGAATTCACTTTGTGCGATGGTTGAATGAAGCTCTTCTAGCCCACCTTGAATGGATGCGGTCTGAGTTGGTAGCACTTCGAATTCGTACGGGCTATCGATTTGAACTTCTTGCGTGTTGGGAGCCTCAGAGCTCCAAACGTGCTCGTAACGTGCTTCAGACACTGCATCAACGGCAGCTTCAAATGTGTTGTTTGAAGGGATCCCCGAACTCCGCACCGGTTGTGGTTTTAAGCGCAAGCCGTACTGGGAATCAAGCTGCAGGGAGCATGAGGCGAGAGCGAGAATTGCGGCTAGGATTAGGGAGATTCGCAGCATGAGCTTTTGGGTTTACGTTTTAAACTTGGCAAAAAAAAGCCAGTTAAAGGTAAGGGCCTTTATGCCGAGCGCTGCTTGGCTTTAAAGGGATTGCGGGCCGCACGCTTGGCCATCTTATTTAATAGACTGGCGTCTTTTATAACCCTGATCAACTGAATGGCTACTAGCGGCAGAAGGACGAAGATTCCGACAAGCGCCGCAAGGATGCTTAGCTCCAACCAATTTAAAACGGCCGCAACCAGGCTCGCTGAGAGCGTTAAGGACCATATGTAGGTGGACTTGCTGGCTCGACGCATCTTGCCCAAGTAGTACCAATGCAGGCCAAAGTTGAGCAAAAAACCAATGCCAAAAAACATGAGGAGCACTGGAATGCCCCACATAATCCAGGCCTTAAGGATGCTTGGCTCATCCTCAGCGGCATCAAAAGCAGGAGTCACAGAACTTGGACTGTCGGATTCTTGGACCATATGAGCCTGGTCAATGGACTCCATTTCAATTTTTGGCTCGTCGAAGTATTCGTTTGCACCCATTGTTGGATCTACAAACTCAGGTGTTGTTGGGTACAATCCCAGGCCTTCGCCGGTGAAAGCCGTCTCTAAAGCGGACTCTTGCACCTGATATTGGGCCGGCACTCCTGCCTTCGCAGTCGCGGCTTCAGGGCCTGTACCGGCCTCATTGTGCCCCCGGTGGTGCAACTGCTGGAACTCAAAAGAAATTCCGTGCTGTGCATCTTTGGTAATGGAGCAAGATGCTAGAATGGCGGCTGCAAGAGCCAAGGCGGTAAATGGATAATTTTTCATAAAATAGGTACTGCAAGATCACGCCGTTCACTGTGCGTTCTTTAAAAAACATCGCGATAACTCATGTTTATCACCCTTTTACAAGACAAAATACTAAGCCAATCAGGAGCGTTGCCCAGATATTCATCCAAAATCCGCGCCCGGCCATGTAGGGAACGGTGACTTTACCGGAACTAAACACAATGGCATTGGGAGGGGTGGCCATAGGCAGCATGAATGCGCAGCTCGC
>JBEEMM010000114.1:0-4280 GCA_041192685.1 Bacteroidota bacterium
CTCGCGCCCCAAACAGGCCCAGCCAAGCTCGACCTGCTGCGTAGAATCCGCCCCATAGGGATTCCCGTAGTCGAGGTTCACAACCCAAAATGGGTAAAGCGTCTGGGCAAGCAGGCCAAAAAAGGCAAAAAAACCAGCCTATCGACGGAACTCATCGTGCAGCACATCACCGCCCCCAACGTGGGCGGATGGATTGACCGAGGCATGCAGCGCACCATCGTAATCGGCGCGCACTACGACCACGTCGGCCTGGGAGAATGGGGCTCGCGAAAGCCTGAACTTGCCGGTCAAGTGCACAACGGAGCCGACGACAACGCAAGCGGAACCAGCGTGCTGCTAACCTTAGCCAAAATGCTCGCAAAAATCCCCGAATTCGGAGACGCCAACCTGGCTTTTGTCGCCTTCACGGGCGAAGAAAGTGGCCTCATCGGCTCCAAGCACTTTGTCGAAACCATGCCCGCTCCCTTTGGCAAGGTTACCACCATGCTCAACCTCGACATGGTAGGCCGACTGAACCGTTCTGACTCCCTTAGGGTCTACGGCGTGCACACGGGCTATGAATTTGCGCAAATGCTCGAGAGCATCCCCGCCGAAGGATTTTACTGGGACCTGAGAAACGAAATTTTTGGCCGCTCCGACCACGCTCCCTTTATCGAAAAAGAAATCCCGTCGGTCTTTTTCTTTACCGGGCTTCACGAAGACTACCATGCTCCAGGCGACGACTTGGACAAAATCGACATCGAGGGAATGGCTGCCGTCACCGGGGTTGCCTACCGGTTCATTCAGCTGCTCGCAGAGAATTTATCGCCCAACCTTAACCCGGAATCTCGAGAACAGTGATGGGCAAAAGTCCTAAAATAGCAGTAATTGGGGGAGGGTCCTGGGCCACTGCCATCGTTAAAATGCTCACGCAAAACGAGGACTACGTGGGCTGGTGGGTGCGCCGCGAAGAGGTTGCGCTTCACATCAGAAAGCACCACCACAACCCCAACTACCTCTCTGACGCCGACCTTCTGACGGACCGCATCTACGTCGACCACGACCTGCTGAGCGTGGTCTCTCAGGCCGAGATCCTCATACTGGCAATCCCTTCCGCCTTTTTGGCCGAGGCCATTGAGCCCCTGCGGGCAATGCTGTCGTCGAAGTTTATTATCTCGGCGGTCAAGGGAATCGAGCCGGAATCCCATCAAATTATTGGCGAGTACCTGCACGACACCATGGGCCTAGACTACAGCCAGTTCGGCGCACTGGTGGGGCCCTGCCATGCCGAAGAAATTGCCCTCGAACGCCTGTCGTACCTCACCGTCGCTAGCGAAAACCAAAAGCTCGCCGAGACGGTCGCCCAAAAACTTCGAGGTCCCTTTGTCAAAGTATCCTGCTCCAGCGACATCTACGGAACCGAATACGCCGCAGTGCTGAAGAACATCTATGCCATTGCCTCCGGCCTGGCCAACGGCCTGGGCTATGGCGACAACTTTCAGGCCGTTTTAGTCAGTAATTCCCTGCGCGAAATGGCAAGAGTGATCCGGGCCGTGCACCCCATTAAACGCCAAATAATTCAAACGCAGTACTCGGGCGACCTGTTTGTTACCATGTATTCCCCCTTTAGCCGCAACCGCCAACTGGGCTCGTTGCTTGGCAAGGGATACAGCCTGTCGGCGGCACGGTCCGAAATGAAGATGATTGCCGAAGGCTACTATGCCGCCAAGCTCATACGCGAGGTCAAGCGCCAGCGAGAAGTTAAAATGCCCATCGCCTCGGCCGTCTACAAAGTGCTTTATGAGGCTGCCTCTCCCAAAAAAACGATGCGCGCACTCGCCGAAAAACTAAAGTAGGCCCGAGCCGCGTTGTACCTTTAACCTTCATTTATAGAAATTATGGCACATAGCGTATTTCTGGGCATTGTTGGCCCATGGCAGATCGTCTTAATCGTGGCTATCGTTTTGCTTCTTTTTGGCGGACGCAAAATTCCCGAGCTTATGCGCGGATTGGGCGGCGGCGTTAAGGAATTCAAGAAGGCCATGCGCGAAGAGGACGACGACAAAACGAAGGACGACAGCAAGAAGCTGTCATGACCTTCCATCGGGTCGAAGACCTGCACCGGGCCTTAGACTCCGGTCAAACAACCTGTGTGCAGTTGGTACAGGAGTCCTTGCGCAAGGCAAGGGCTGAAAACCCCAGCATTAATGCCGTAGCGGAATTTTTTGAAGGTTCCGCCATGGAACAGGCTATTGCCGTAGATGCTCGTCGTGCCCTAGGCGACTGCCGTGCCCTTGACGGGGTGACCATGGTAATTAAAGACAACATGGTCTACCGCGACCACGCTGCGGGCGCCAGCTCCAAAATACTTACGGGCTTCATAAGCCCCTACACGGCCACAGCGGTTCAGCGCGTCGTCGACGCCGGAGCCTGCATCATTGGACGCTCGAGCTGCGACGAATTTGCCATGGGTTCCTCCAACGAAACCTCGGTTTATGGCCCTGTTCGCAATCCTTTGGACCTCAAGCGCACTCCGGGCGGATCCTCGGGCGGGTCTGCAGCGGCCGTTGCCGCCGGCTGGGTTCATGCCTCCCTGGGCAGCGATACCGGCGGCTCCATTCGCCAGCCCGCCTCCTTTTGCGGAATTTTTGGTGCAAAACCTACCTACGGACGGGTTTCGCGCTACGGTTTGATTGCCTACGCCTCCTCCTTTGATCAAATTGGGCCCCTTACCCGAAGCGCGAGCGACCTGGCGCGCATCACCGAAGTAATCTCGGGCGCAGACCAGTACGACGGAACCTGCAGCGACCGCCCCGTGCCGAGCATGTCGGCCAAAAGCTGCGACCCCCAGAGCTTGAGCTTTGGCTACTACCAAGAGGTTCTGGACAACCCCGCCCTGGACTCGGAGCTTCGCGACGCCTTCATGGCCCGCATGGACCAACTCCGCGCCAAGGGACACCGGGTCGAAGCCCTGCGCTTTGACTACCTCGACGTGCTGGTTCCGATTTACTACATTCTCACCACTGCCGAGGCCAGTGCCAACCTTGCTCGATTTGATGGCGTGCGCTATGGCTACCGCGCTGAGGGCGTCAAGACCCTCGACGAACTCTACAAGCGCAGCCGATCTGAAGGTTTTGGAACCGAGGTGAAGCGCCGCATTCTTTTGGGGACCTTCGTCTTGCGCAGCGGGTACTTTGACGCCTACTACGGCAAGGCTCAAAAAGCTCGTCGCGCCGTGCAAAATGCCACCAATGCGGACCTCGCCAAGGTGGACCTGCTCATCAGCCCAACATGCCCCCACACCGCATTTGAATTGGGACGCGAGGCAAGTGACCCAACCCTTATGTATCTTGAGGACATCTTCACGGTGCAGGCACCCATCGCCGGACTTCCGGCCTTGAGTTTGCCTATGGGCCTCCATTCCAACGGAATGCCCATGGGATTGCACCTCACCGCCAAGGCCTTTGACGAGCCTACCCTCTTTACCGCCGCAGAATACCTCAGTTCATGATTCGTTTTATAGCGCTCCTTACCGCCCTCTCTTTTGCGCCCTCCATGATGGGCTACACTCTTCCGCGCGCGGCAGCCACAGACAGCAGCCTCCATGGACTTGCAACCAAGGTGGACACGATGTATGCAAAGTGGTTGCTCAGTGGCAACGAGCGCAACTGGACCAGCCAGTTCAAGGTGCCGGTAGACAGCCTGGCCGGCGCTTCGCTGGAATTGAGCGACGAGGTAATCAAACAACGCCTGGCCGCTCTTGACCGACGCTCTCCCATGGATCTTCGCTACAATACCGACGTCAAAAACGCCATTGCCATGTATGTAGTGCGCAAAAAAGACTTGGTTTCGCGCGTAATGGGCCGAGGCCGCTACTACTTTCCCATTTTTGAGGCTGCCCTGGATCAGTACAACCTGCCCATGGAACTGCGTGCGCTGCCGATGATAGAGTCCGCCCTAAACCCCCTGGCCACAAGCCCCGCCGGAGCCAAGGGCCTTTGGCAGTTCATGTATGCCACCGGCAAGATTCAGGGCCTTGAGATTGGCAACTACGTCGACGAACGTTCTGACCCGGTAAAGTCTACTGACGCGGCGTGCCGCTACCTGCTCAAGCTCTTTGACATGTTTGACAACTGGGAGCTCGCGCTCGCTGCCTACAATGCAGGGCCAGGCAACGTGGCCAAGGCCATTCGCGCCTCCGGAGGCAAGACGAACTACTGGGAAGTTCGCCCCTACCTGCCCAAGGAGACCCGCAGCTACGTTCCCAACTTTATTGCGGCTAACTATGCCTTGACCTACGG
>JBEEMM010000115.1:0-4250 GCA_041192685.1 Bacteroidota bacterium
CTTGCTCTCGAGGTGGTCTTTGCGGCGTTGGCGAAGCGCTACAGAGGCGGACAGTATGGATGGGACCCAAATCCCGACAAAAATTCCCTCTAGCTTGTTGCCAGTGAACCAGAGGCTCACGGAATAAACAAAAGAAAGAAAGGCCAAAACGATGGGGTAATAGACCCCCCAGAATTCAAAAAATTTATTATTCATAAAGTGAGCTTATTTTTAATCGCTACCTAGCCAAGGTACGAATTCCGCACCGAAGAAAACCAGCCTTTTAGGGCATTGTAAAGACAATTTTGTGGGCCTTCCGGCAGAAGAGGATTAATTAATGAAGCCCATTCCATTAACTTTACCTTTTAAACAAAAACCTAACCTTAAGGTCATGAAAGCACTTATTAAAATCGCTCTTGCGCTGGTTCTTGCGCTTCCCCAGAATCTTCGCGCGGGCGAGGGCATGTGGGTTCCCTTGCTGATTCAAAAGCTCAACTACGCCCAAATGAAGAAGGAAGGCCTAAAGCTTTCGGCTAAAGATCTGTATGACATTAACCACGGCTCCCTCAAGGATGCAATCGTGTCTTTTGGCGGATTTTGCACGGGCGAAATCATTTCGTCACAGGGTCTGCTGCTAACCAACCACCACTGCGGATACGACGCCATCCAAAGCCATTCTACGGTGGAGCACAACTACCTCGAAGACGGATTTTGGGCCATGGACCAAAGCCAGGAGCTGCCCACGCCTGGTTTGTTTGCCAATTTTTTAGTTCGAATTGAGGACGTATCTGCGGCCGTAAATGCAGGCCTTAACTCAGAAATGACCGAGGCGGAGCGCACGAAGGCCATTCAGCAAAAAGGCTCAGAGCTTGCCAAGGCAGCCACGGCCGGAACCAACTACGAGGCCTCGGTTGAGGCATTCTACCACGGAAACGAGTTTTATTTGTTTGTCTATGAGAAGTTCAACGACGTGCGCTTGGTAGGAACCCCCCCGAGCAGCGTTGGCAAGTACGGCGGCGATACCGACAACTGGATGTGGCCCCGCCACACGGGTGACTTCTCGGTCTTTCGCGTGTATTCCGCCAAAGACGGCAAGGCTTCAAAATACAGCCCAGACAACGTGCCCCTTCGCCCCAAGCACCACCTGCCCGTGAGCACCAAGGGGGTGAAGGACGGCGACTTCACCATGATTTTTGGCTACCCTGGCCGCACCGACCGCTACCTCAGCAGCTGGGGCGTGCAGCAGGCCATTGACCTTTACAACCCGACCGTGGTAAAAATCCGCGACCAAAAGCTGGCCATCATGCGCAACTACATGGAGTCTGACCCCGCCCTGAAAATACTGCTGGCCTCGAACTACGCCTCGACCGCCAACTACTGGAAGTACTACATCGGCCAGACCGAGCAGCTCAAAAACAACAAGGTTTACGACAAAAAGCGCGACCTAGAGGGCCAGTTTGAGGCTTGGGTAGCGGCTACGCCCGAGCGCAAAAGCAAGTACGGCGAAACGCTTAAAATGATGTCGGACTTCTACCAAGCGACGAATTCCAACGTCAAGAACAACGTCTATTTAATGGAGGCGGTACTTCGCGGACCCACTTCTGTTTTGTTTGCCTACCGCAATGTGGCCGCCTTGGAGCGAGCCTACAAAGACAAGGAGGCCTTTGCCAAAATGCGCCCAGCGCTTGAGGAGGCAGCCAAGGCAAATTTTGCCGAGTTTCATGCGAGTTCCGACCGAGACATGATGGCATTGCTCTGGAAGATGTACCTCAGCGACGTGCCTGCATCGCAGCTTCCCAAGTTCCTTCAAGAACTTAATGGCGATGCCGGAGCCCTGACCGCTTTTGCCCAAAAGGCGTTCGCAACGAGCATTTTTATGGATGCAGACCGTTATGCGGCCTATTTAAACAATCCGGACTCGGCTACATTGGCCAATGACCCCTTGACCAAGGTGGCCAAAGACTTCCGCACGACCTATTTCGGCGGTCAGGATGCCTCTCTGGCGGCCAAGAAGACCAAGGCCTACCGCCTTTGGACTGCGGGCGTTCGCGAGATGCTGCCTTCACGGGTATGGTCTCCGGATGCAAACTCTACGATGCGCATGACCTACGGCCGAGTGGGAAGCTACGAGCCCCGCGATGGCGTGAAGTACAACCACATTACCTACCTCGACGGCGTAATGCAAAAGGAAGATGCCAGCAACCCAGAGTTTGAGGTTCCTGCGCGACTTAAGGAATTGTACAAGGCCAAGGATTTTGGCCCTTATGCCGACCAAACTGGCCGCGTACCGGTCGGAATTATTTCGGGTAACGACATCACCGGAGGCAATTCAGGTTCGCCCTTGATCAATGCAAAAGGAGAACTCATTGGCGTCGCCTTTGACGGCAACTGGGAGGCCATGTCGGGCGATATTTCTTATGAAACGGAGCTTCAGCGCACCATTTCTGTCGACATCCGCTACGTACTCTTCATTATCGACAAGTACGCAGGAGCAGGCCATCTGGTCCGCGAGATGTCGCTGCGCTAAGGCGGCGCTAGGGCTGGGCTAAAGCAGCGCGCGGACTTGCTTTTAGAATCCGAGCTTCTTGAGGGCCTTCTGAAGGTCTTCTTCGCTGCGGAATTTTAGGGTGACGGTTCCCGAACCTTGGGCCGTCTTGACCACCTTAGCCGAAAGGCCAAGAATGTTTTTAAATGCTTGGGCGCTGGCCAGGTCGTTGATGCCCCGAACTCCCGCAGGTCGGGCAGGCAGGGCCTCCTCAGAACCCGGAATTCCGTCGGGATGCTGCACCAGGCGCACGGCCTCTTCGAGCTGCCGCACGGACCATCGCTGGCTCACGCAGTCCAGGTACAGTTCGTCCTGAAGAGTGGGGTCGTCGAGGCCCACGAGGGCTTTGGCGTGCCCGGCACTGATGGCGCGATCGCGAAGCCCAGCTTGCACCAGCAGGGTCAGCTTGAGCAAGCCAAGAAAATTTGCCACCGTCGATCGCTGCTTGCCCACGCGTTGCGAAACCTGAAGCTGGGTTAGGCTGCACTCTTCCATGAGGCGTTGAAAAGAGAAGGCCACCTCCATGGGGTCCAGGTCGCGACGCTGAATGTTCTCAACCAGGGCCATTTCAAGCATTTGCTGGTCGTCGGCAAGGCGCACAAAAACGGGAATCCGGTCGAGGCCGGCGCGTTGAGCAGCGCGGAATCGCCGTTCGCCAGAAATAATTTCGAAGCGGTCGGTGGCAGTTCGGCGCACCGTGATGGGCTGAATAATGCCGAGTTGCCGAATTGACTCGGCGAGTTCCTCGAGCGGACCCTCTTCAAATTGGCTGCGCGGCTGCTTGGGATTAGCCTGTATTTGGCTAATAGAAACCTCAAAAATGCCCGAAACCAGGCCTCGCGCACCAGGGTCCGCAGCCGATACGGCGTTGTAGTCGTTCAGAAGCGCAGAAAGTCCGCGGCCCAGAGCTGGTCGATTGGATTTGGCCATGCGCAAATATCGGAAGTTCTGTTGAACAAGTGGCGGCAGCGGCAAGTTACCTTTACAGACTTCATGAAGGACATTAGGAACTTTTGCATTATTGCACACATCGACCACGGCAAGAGCACGTTGGCCGACCGCTTACTCGACGAAACCAAGAGCGTAACGTCGCGCGAGAAGATGGAGCAGCTGCTCGACAACATGGATTTGGAGCGGGAGCGCGGCATTACCATAAAGAGCCATGCCATTCAAATGGACTACCTGCTCGGCGGTCAGAAGTATCGCCTCAACCTCATTGACACCCCGGGCCACGTGGACTTTAGCTACGAGGTTAGCCGCAGCATCGCCGCCTGCGAGGGAGCCCTTTTGGTGGTCGACGCCGCTCAAGGAATTCAAGCCCAGACCATAAGCAACCTTTACCTGGCCATTGAGCACGACCTCGAAATCATTCCGGTACTCAATAAAGTAGACCTGCCCAGTGCCAACCCCGAAGAGGTAGAAGACCAGATCATCGACCTTCTTGGCTGCAAGCGCGAAGATATTTTGCGTGTTTCGGCAAAAACAGGCCTCGGCATTGCCGAGCTACTGCAGGCCATCGTAGACAAGATACCTGCCCCTAAAGGCGACCCCGAAGCCCCCCTTCAAGCCATTATTTTTGACAGCGTCTACAATTCCTTCCGCGGAATCGAGGCCATATTCCGCATTAAAAATGGCACGATTCGCAAGGGCGAGGCCGTGAAATTTATGGCTACGGGCAAGACCTACTTTGCCGACGAAATTGGCGTTTTGCGCCTTAATAAAGAGC
>JBEEMM010000116.1:0-6206 GCA_041192685.1 Bacteroidota bacterium
CATTAGGCAATTTATTACCACTTGCATAGCCTGGGTCGTTTATAATCGTTGCATCGGTTAAGGCAAAACCAGCAGTAAGCGAAAGAACTTTAGAAATTTTTCCATCTAAGTCAAGTTCGATACCCTGACTTCTGTGGTACCCATCGTAGTAAACATTGTACTCATCGTAATTAGGATTTTCAGGGTCTAAGTACACATACCCATACGGATTCTTTTTATTAATTCGGAATACACTTAGCGAGAGACCTAATTTATCTTTTAACAAATTCATTTTAGCACCTAATTCTACTTGACTGCTTGAGGTAGCCGGCGGAGTCGAAAAGGTTAAATAGTTAAGTGCAAAAATATCCGGGGAGTTAATTTCATAACCTTCAGAATAGGATCCATAAATCGACATGTTTCGCTTGGGCTTAAAAACTATACCTACTCTTGGAGTAAGTACATTAATACTAACAATATCATCGGTGTAACCTTCATAGTCAGTACCTGGAAGCTCTTCCTGAAAATAATGATTGCCTTGTTTTGTATGTCCCGCTCTTAGGCCTAAAAGAAAATGCAATTTCTCATTGAATAACATTATTTGATCTTGCAAATAAAACCCGGTACGTTGAATCTGCGATACAAAGGGCAAAAATGGTGAATTAAGCGGACTCACCGTTCCGGGAATACTTGAATTAGGGTTGCTAATATTGGTAGTGTCGAAAGGGGATAAATAACCTTCGTTGGTATATCGGTAGTTCGTTGCTTGAAATTCAGCGCCAAGCAATAAATTGTGTTTGATTGTTCCGGTGTACAATGAGCCATAAATGTCTATGGAGGAAGATTGATTATTTAGCTTTTGATAATATCCGTATTCACTGCGGGCTAAATTCCCAAGGGAGTCCGGTTGGTCAGGCCAAATTCCAAATGGACGATTCATTGTATTTCCCGCGAAACCAACGGCACGTACTCTCCAATTTTTTGCTAACTGATAGGTCAGTGTGGCAAAGTAGCTTTGGTCGTTAAACTGGTATTCGTGCGTTGTTTCACTAAGATAAAGCGATGGGTCTAGGGTATTCAATCCGGCAATGGTTCCATCCGGAGATACCAATCCTGGATCATCAGTCGAAGCAGCTTTTTTAAATACCGCTTCAACATTTAAGGAGAGTTTTGAATTAATGTCCCAAGCAATGGTTGGAGCAAGGACAAGCCTGTCGTAGGCTACATTTTTTCGGAAGCTGTTGGATTCCTCATAGGATGTATTCAAGCGATAGCGCAAATTTTTATTTTTGGTAATCGGTCCTGAAATATCCAAAGCAGGTCGAACCAAATTCCATTGCCCCAATTTCAAATCGAAGTCAACCGTGAAATCGGCCAATGGCTTCTTCGTTACAAAATTCATAATTCCACCTGGAGCAACATCTCCAAACAAAATAGAAGTAGGACCTTTTAAAAACTCTACCTGTTCGATGTTGTCGGAGTAGTTATTGCCCAAATTCCAAATCATCATTCCATTCCATCGGTAATTCTGAGAATTCGAAAGATCAAACCCACGAGCATTGAAAAACTGATAGGAACCAGCACCGCTGTAATTGCCATTAAAGTTTACTCCAGTCATATTTCTAACAATTGTTGTTAGATCAAAAGCACCTTGCTGGTCAATGGTTTTCTGCCCCAATACGACAATGGCTTGAGGAACATTGAGCAATTCCAAAACGGTTCGAGTTGCCGAAGCACTTTTCACCTTAACACCCGTGACTTCAATGGTTCTTAGTTCATTGCTCTCCTCTTCCAAAACAACGTTGATTTCAGGATTTTTGCTTTCACTAATGGTCATCGCCAATTTGATTTCCTGGTATCCAATGGATTTTACCGTCAGTATGTATTTGCCAATGGGAGCCTTCAGTATGAAGTTTCCTTGTTCATTGGTAACCGTTCCAAACGTTGTTCCATCCAATAAAACATATCCATAAGACAAGGGTAACCCGTTTCTATCTTGAACGCTTCCTGTTATTGTTCCTTTGAGATTTTGAGCATTTGATGATAGAAAACAAAAGGAAAAGAAGAGAGTGAAAATAATCGCGCGCATCGTGTACTTTCTTAGTTGTTAATTCTTTAGAATTTGAATTGGCCTATAATCAAGCAAGTCCGCTTCCTGAAGACTCACAGCATCTGCATCATCAATTCGAAGATTTTAAAACTACTCTCTCTAATGTAACTGGGATATTACCTTTTGGATTCCTGCAAAAGAACAAAACCCAAAGGAAAAAAGCTTTTGGGTTCGATGCTTTGGCAATCATGGAGCGAAAGTCCCATCTAGAAGAGCCTTATAATAAAATCAAGAATTAGACTTCTTCTTTCTGTGGGATGATTACCTCCGCCTCCGCTGCCAGAAAACTATGAAAAGGGCAGAGATAACGCTTCCAAAGGGTAAAATCCAAAGGCTCATCGCAATAATTTTAATCCAAATCGGGAGGTCGCGAAGAGCGCTCCACTGCGCGGATAGTAGCTTCTTGAATCGATTTAGAGGCTGATTTTTTGTCTGCACGAATCAAAGCCCAAAGGGAGCATTACAAATAAAAGTCGGTCGATAAAAAGTTGCTGCTGCGCTCTCGGAGCACTGCCGACACGAGTTCCTTGTTTTCAACGGTTGCTGGGAAGGCCACCATGCTCCGAATCGAGAAGGCGCGCAGGGCGTCGTGCACGCTTAAGGTACCCTCGGCTGAGTCCTTGCGCCCTGTGAAGGGGAAGGCGTCGGGACCTCGCTGCGCTTGAGCGTTGAGGTTAATACGCCCTACCTGGTGCGCACAGGCGTCGACCAGGCGACCGATGGCTTGGGGATCGCGGCCAAAAATGCTCATTTGCTGCCCAAAATTGGAATGCATGATGTACTTCATGGGCTCGTCGAGCTCGTCGTAGGCCACCACGGGAACCAAGGGACCAAACTGCTCCTCGTGGTAGATCCGCATGGCGGGCGTCAACCCCGTGAGCACGGTGGGGCTGTAAAACGTTGCGGAATGCTTTGCTCCGCTCGGATTAGCCACCTGCGCTCCATGGGCAAGGGCGTCGTCGACCATGGCTTGAAGGAATTCTACCTTGCCGTGCTCGGGCAGGGCCGTGATTTTAACCTCGGAATCCCAAGGCGCGCCCCATTTAAGCTGCTCTACGGCGGCCACCAGGCGGTTCACAAACTCGTCGTGAAGGCTGCGGTGCACCCACTGAATCTTGAGGGCCGTGCATCGCTGGCCGTTAAAACTCAAGGCACCCGAGACGGTTTGGCTCACGGCCAGGTCCAGGTCGGCATCGGGCAGGGTGATTCCGGGATTTTTGGCATCGAGCCCCAGAATTGCCCGCAGTCGGTGGCTGTTGGGGTGCAGCTTCTTAAGCTCGTTGGCGCCCTTACTCGTGCCAATAAACGATAGAACCGAGATCCGCCCAGAGGCCATGATGTCGCTGACGGTTTCGCGGCCCTTGCCAAACAAAATGTTTACCACCCCGGGAGGAAAGCTGTCTCTAAACGCCTCAAGCAGGGGGGCAATCAGCAGTACTCCATACTTGGCTGGCTTAAATACCACGGTATTGCCCATAAGCAGGGCAGGGAAGAGCGTAGTAAAGGTCTCGTTCAGGGGGTAGTTGTAGGGCCCCATAATCAGGGCCACTCCCAAGGGAACTCGCCTCACCTGGGCCACGAATCCGGAATCTTCGCCAAAGCGCACGGCGTTGCGGTCCATTTCTTTGACGTTCTGTATGGTGTCGCGCAGGTAGTCTACGGTGCGGTCAAATTCTTTGGCGGCATCGGCCTGGGGCTTGCCGATCTCCCACATGAGCAGGTCGACCACCTCGGTTCGCACTGCGAGCATCGCCTTAATAAAGGTTTCTGCGGCGGCTACCCGCTGCGCGGTTGACGCGGACGGCCATTCGCCCTGACCCTGCTGAAAGGCTCGTTCGGCCGATTCCAAGGCCAGCATTCCTGCCTTGGCGTCCATGCGCGGAAGGCTGCCGAGCAGGTAGCGCTTGCCCGTTTCAGGATCGCAAAGCGGCGACTCTACGTCGAGGCTAGGTCCCTCCCAGGGAATCAGTTCGCCCTGGCGAAGAATATGCTTTAAATGCAGCGGGCTTATGGGTTTGCGGTCGCCAAAACCGCTGGGAATTTGCTTCATGGATCGGTTTTTAATCGAGGCGTGAAGGTAATTGCGTTTGGCACCTAAATGGCAAAACCTTGGCAATGCTTAACTTGGCATTCATGAATAAAGATTCCATTCAATCCCGAAATACAATTTTATGATTTTATGGGGCTTGGCGCAGGCTTGAGTCTTGCGCTCGCCGTGCTGGGCGAACTCGTCGCTCCCGCGGCTATGATTTTTGGCTTTAAGACGCGCTGGTTTGCGGTTCCGGCCCTCATCACCATGCTGGTTGCCGCCTTCGGCGCCCATTGGGCGGAACCCTTAGCCGAGAAGGAGCACGCTCTTCTCTTTGCGATTCCCTTTGCCGCCACGCTTCTGCTTGGGGCGGGAAGCTACTCCCTCGACAGCTGGCTGCGCCGCCGCAAGTAGCCAGTAGCCAGTTGCTAGTTGCTAGCCTCTGGTCACGTCCAATCTTGTCGAGTTAAACTGTGTTTGCCGTCGACCAGCACGTTGTCGACCGTCCAGGGAATGGTCCGCTCAAAAGGGTGCAAACGCACACTGCAGTCCGCGACCTGGCATAGGGAGCAGGAGTCAGGTACGCAGGGGTCGGCATGCACCGAGAACTCGACCTCGTGCTCAAAATTGGACGCAATCAAGGCCTCCATGGCGTCAACCTCGTTGTGAACCCGCTGCAGGTCCCAAAAGTGGGGCAGGGTCATGTGGGCGTCGACGTGGTAGCGTCCGCCGTAGTGCACTAGCCTAAAGTGGTGCACGTCAATCCAATCCTTTTTGCGCTGCTCGTCGAGTTTATTTACGACGCGCTCCAGAACCCTCACGTCGGCGGCGTCCATTAAGCCGTCTAGGGCCTTGCGCAGCACCGAATAGCTTTGGTATCCGACGATTCCGGCCATCACAAGTCCAATGGCAGGGTCAATCCAGGCCAGTCCGGTCCAGAGCACCAGCCCCAAGCCGACGGTGACGCCCAGAGAGGTGTAGAAGTCCGAGAGCAAATGCTCGCCCTCTGCCTGAAAGGCCACGGAGCGTTGTTTGCGCCCCATGCGCTTGTAAACCAATCCAATGGCGCCGTTGACCATGCCGGCTCCAAGGGTGAGTACGAGGCCAAGGTTAAGCCGCTCGGGCAGGCGACCTTCGGCGAGGTGGGTAACCGCCTGATAAAGGATTCCGAGTGCCGTAATTGCCATCAAAAGGCCCTCGAAGGCGGCAGAAACAAACTCGATTTTGCCATGGCCGTAGGGGTGCGACGCGTCGCGCGGCTGTCGGGCGTACCACACGCTGAAAATGGTTAATCCCCCTGCGAGCAGGTGCACTGAGGATTCCAGCACGTCCGATAAAATGGCGACAGAGTGGGTGCTGCTGTAGGCATAAATTTTAACGCCCAGCAGCAAAAAACCCAGCGCAAGAAGGCCGAGGGGGAGGCGGATTATCGGGTTCATTCTTGGCGGCGCACGACGGTAGACGATGCTTGAGCGGCAGGCATGAGCAGCACGTCGGCGAGGTTGACGTGGGCGGGCGCGCTGGCCATGTAGCCTATGACTTCGGCCACGTCTTCGGGGCTTAGGGGCTGCATGCCGCGGTAGACGGCTTCGGCTTTTTGCAGGTCGCCGTGAAAGCGCACGTCAGAAAAGGCGGTTTTGGCCATTCCTGGGGCAATTTGGCTGACCTTAATTCCCTTGGGGGTTAGGTCCAGGCGCATTCCTTCGGTGAGTCCGTCGACGGCAAATTTGGTGGCGCTGTAGACGTTTCCGCCCGGGTAGGCCTCGCGACCGGCCAGGCTGCCGACGTTAATAATGTGTCCGCTCCCTCGCGCTACCATGGTGGGGGCTATGGCCCGCGTTGCGTAGAGCAGGCCCTTGATGTTGGTGTCAATCATTTCGTCCCAGTCTTCGAGCAAACCTTCTTCTACGGACTCTTTCCCCAGGGCCAGCCCGGCGTTGTTGACCAGCACGTCAACGTCGGCAAAGGGCCTTCGGTCCCATGCGGACTGCACGGCGGCGGCATCGCGCACGTCGACCGCATCGATCCAAAGGCTTGCCTTGGGGTTTGTCTCGAGAATTTCGCGCCGCAGCGATTCCAAGCGGTCCA
>JBEEMM010000117.1:0-4221 GCA_041192685.1 Bacteroidota bacterium
CTACCGAATTCCGCTTCGCTACGACGAGTTGTTTACCGTGACCACCGAAATTCCAAGCCTGCCTCAGGGAAGCAGAATCTACTTTAAGTACCAAATACATAACGAGCAGGCAGAACTATGCACTGAGGGTGAAACCACCCTGGTTTTTGCTTCGACCGAAACGGGGCGCCCCACCTCGGTTCCTGTGGCCTTTCTTGAGGCCCTGGCTCCCTACTTCTAGGGAGTCACCAGAATTCGCCTGCCGTCTTGGCTCAGGTACCAGCCTGCGGCAGGAATCGCTCCGAATTGTTCTAGAACCAATTCCCTTCCCATTGCATCGCGCACTTTGAGGCTTTGCGGAAGAGAATTCGGCCAAAGTCCGTTGGAAAGTACGATTACGTCGCCGCTTTGGTCATCTCTAAACTCGCCGCTGCTCAGGCCCGGAATTAATATTTGCCAGGCCGCAAAGTCCAGGCGAAGTCCTGCGGCATGCTGGCCGTTGTGCTTGACGCTGTCTGCGTGCAGCACGAGTTCGGCAAATTGGCGAAAGGTGGTGCCCGAAGTCAGGCCATAAAGCGCCTCCATAACCAGACCGTCCATGATGGTCCCGCCGAGGCGTTGTCTTCCTCGCACGAGCGCGTCCACCATTACCGTGGTGTGGCTGTAGGGCCCCGTGAACAGTAGGCCAGGGTACATTTTAAGCTGGCTGTTTATGGCCGATCGCCCGCTCCAGAATTCGTTGTGCCCGTCCCAGGTAAAGACATTCTGCCATCGGTTGGGGCTGTGCACCAAGGACCAAGACACCGCAAAATAGTCGCAGATGGCCTCCTCAAGAGCCTGGCGTTGGGTATTAATGTTAGATCCAGGAGCCGCACCGTAGGCCATTGCATGGCCGTACTCGTGAATAACTACGTCGGCATCCTCGGCGTCGTCCACTCCTCCCTCGCCAAAGTAGAGCCTTGGTGGGTTGGTTCCAAAGTCAAAGGCACTGAGGTCTGCACCGTTGTAGGCATTCACATCAATGGGAATGGGGTAGGAGACCATGGTCGGGTAACCCAGGTTGGCCATGCGCTGCTTCCATTGGTAAATGTGGTAGAGCGCGTTAATCATTTCAAATTCCGCGTCGCTGCGGCTGAAGAATGCAGTCGGGCCAGGCAGTATGGGCACGGCAACAGTCGGAGGATCAAATTCTTGAACCACCGCTGCGGAGTTGGCCAAAACGAAGCCTGATCCGTTCCAAGTGAGTTTTAGTCCGATCAAACTTTGGTGCTGGTCCAAGACCGTCGCATTGCCGTCGTTGGCATCTACGTACTGCCCTCCGTAGGGCACATTGGCCACCGAAAGGGGGTCGGGCAAAAAGACCTTTGCGGCAATGGTTGTATCCCAGCGGCGGATCAGGTCCAAAGAATCAAGAGGTCGCCCGTACTGGTCAAACCAGGTGCGCACTCTTTTTAGGGGACTCGCCTGGTAGCTTTCGCGACGCTCTGCGGGCAGCCACTGCATGCCCACCACCAGCCAAACGGGGTCGGGTGTGGAGCCCAGGGTGTGGGTGCCGGCCGGCTGGTCGGGCAGAATGGGCTCGACAAGCAATGCCATAGAGCCGTCAGGTTTCAATACCCGCAGCGCTTCGGCACCCTCAATGGCAATGCCCTGCAGGTAGCCTTGCAGCCTCTGATAACGAAGCCATTGGGTCTCTCGAGTCGCATACTCTCGCCATTCTACCGCAGGGTTGAGGCTGGCCTCGCCCCAGGTAAGTCGGGACTCAAGTTCCTGGGCAAGCATTCCTTGCGTTCCCGCAAGACAGGCAAGAAGCCAAAATTTCTTCACAATGCTAATTTAGGGAGTCGAGCCTGCTGCAGTTCATCAGAACCCCATTTTGCTCGCGAATCCCAGTTCCAGGACGTTTTCGGAGCGAAGGTTCCGCCTTCGGGCAGTGCTTTTCGGCTCAATAGCCTGTAGGCTTCGTCGCAAAAACCGTGATCCATAAAAAGCTGCAGTGTTCTTGGGCCTCCTTCTACCAAAAGCCCAACCTGGCCGCATGCCCTGAGGTTGCGTCCTAAAGCTTCACCACTGGTTTCGCCTTCACGCGGACTCCATAGGGTCCATCCTTCGCGGTTGGCACGCTCTTGGTCGATAGCATTCAAAGGCCGTTCGGCCCATAGGTATCGCGGAATTTCTGGCCCAGCGACTGCCCGAACTCCTCCTCGGGTGGCGTCTGCCAGCCAGGTCCCTGCGCCCACTAGGAGCGCCCCGCATTCCTGCCGCAGCCGATGCGTCCAAACTTGAGCCTCCTGCCCCGTGATGGGCCAGGGGTCGGGGTGGTTTTTGCGCGGACCATCCACCTGGCCTAGGGCGTCTTGGGCCCATTTGAGGGTGATAAACGGCCTACCCGTAGCAATGGAAGTAAAAAACCGCTTGTTTTGCTCTGCGGCCTCCTTCTCTAAAATTCCGAGAATGACACTGCGTCCGGCATCGCGCAGCATGGCGAGTCCGCGCCCTGCAACCAAGGGGTTCGGATCCTGGTGCGCCACCACGATAGTGCCTATGCCGGAATTTAATATTGCTAAGCTGCATGGGCCAGTCCGTCCTTGGTGGCTGCAGGGTTCTAGACTCACATAAAGCGTGGACTCCGGCAAAAGGCCGAGGTCCTCGGTCCGCAGTTGATTTAAGGCCATAATTTCGGCGTGCGCTTCCCCGGCTCGATGGTGGTAGCCCTCGGCTAAAATCCGGTCGTTGTGCACGATTAAGGCTCCTACCAAAGGATTGGGCTGGGTAAAACCAGTCCCCTGAGCCGCCAAATCAAGGGCTCGACGCATGAAGTACTCCTCGCGCTGCATCACCACGTGGCTAAGGTACTGCGCTACCTTTGGCGAGTGACATGGCGTGAACTTCAGCAAGCATTTCTCTTGGCCAGGAGTCATTTTCAAGATTCCGAGGCCAGAGCGCAATGGCGGCTTTGGATTGATGCCCAAACGGGACTCAGTCCAGGTCGTTTGTTTCTGGAAGAAGGCAAGCCGGTCCCCAACGGCGTACTTCAGGCATTTACAGCTCATGCTGCTGCACTAAATAGCCCCATGCCCATTCAGCAAATTATTGGTTTTGAGTATTTTGATGGCATAAAAATCCAGATCAACGGCCATGTCCTCATTCCGCGCCCTGAGACCCAAGAGCTGGTGGCTCTCGCTGCGGACCGAATACCTAAGGATGCTAGGGTTCTTGATTTAGGTACGGGTTCCGGCTGCATTGCTCTAGCGCTCAAAAACCGTCGCCCTGACTTGAGCATCACGGGCATAGACTCTTCGCCGCTCGCCCTTAAAGTGGCCGCTCAAAACGCGGGTATCCTGGGTCTTGACCTGCGTTTTTTTGAAGCGGACCTTCGCGACGAACCGTCCGATGGCCTGCTTGCAGACGCCATACTCTGCAACCCTCCCTACATCAGCCCTGAGGAGTACCTCGAGTCCGAAGTAGTGGAATTTGAGCCTTCTATGGCGCTCTATGCTCCCTCGGGGGATTCCTTATTCTACTACCGACGCGCGCTTGCATGGGCCTCGGTGCTTGGCGCAAACCAGATCGGCTTTGAATGCCACCGCGACAGGGTGAGCGATGTCGCGGAATTGGCCCAATTGGCGGGATACCAAACCCAGGAGATGCAGGATCAATTTGCGGCGCCGCGTTGGGTTTGGGCTCAAAAGCCAGGCAGTCAGTCCCTACCTTTGAAAGCATGACCGCGATCAATCGAATTCTCCAGTTGCGCAAGGAACTGCACGAGCACAACCGTCGCTACTACGTCACCGACAATCCCGAGGTAAGCGACGCGGAATTTGATCGACTGCTCCGCGAGCTTCAGGAATTGGAGCAGGCGCACCCAGATTTAAGGGACCCCAATAGTCCGACCCAAAGAGTGGGTGGAGGCTTCACCAAGACCTTTGAACAGGTGGACCACCAGAGGCCCATGCTGAGTCTTGCCAATACCTACAGCTTCGAGGAACTCGACGAGTTCATTAACCGTGCACAGGAGCTCGTGCCCGGCCATCCCATACTTTGGAGCGCGGAACTCAAATTTGACGGGGTAGCGATTTCGCTTTGCTACCAAAATGGACTGCTTGCGCGCGCACTTACCCGAGGCGATGGCCTGAAGGGAGATGACGTGGCCGTCAATGTCCGCACCATCCAAGGAATTCCGCTTCAACTCCCCGCTGATGCCCCCCTTGATCTCGAAGTGAGGGGCGAAATTGTCTTCTT
>JBEEMM010000118.1:0-4220 GCA_041192685.1 Bacteroidota bacterium
GGAGTGATTCACCAGGCCATCTGCGCGGGCTGCGGAGGCAGCGACAATTTGCCGGTGTTCCCCGCCAATGTTCATTCGGCGGTCAATAATTCGAGCAACTGCAACATGGCAGGCGTTCAAATTGCCTTTGAAATGCAGCAGGCCAAGCTGAGTTTGGGTCTGAGTGCCGATACCGTCTGCGCCGGCGACACCCTGTTGCTTAAGGGCAGCACCAGCCGCACCGACGTTTTGAATATAGCCTGGGGCGACGGCCAGACCTCCTCAGGGCCGCCCAATCCCCTCCCCAGCCATTTATACAGCCAGCCGGGGACCTACGTCATCACTTTAATCGGACTCGACAGCCTCTGCCTAACCCAGGCCCAGCAGACCCTTACGGTTTATGTGCTTCCCGGTTCTGCCGTGCAGGCCGACGTGGTTTGGACCTTCGACCCTTGCGACAGCACGCGCAGCATCAACCTTGCTCCGGGCCCTGCGCTCAGCGCGCAATATATGCTGCTCTACTCTTCGAACGGTTCAGTAGATAGCCTTTTCGCACCTTTTCAATGGTCGGGTAAAGCGCTTACCCTCAACTACCAAGCCTGGCTGGTGGCCTACGACCTTCAGTGCGGACGCAGCGACAGCCTGCTGCTTACGGCAGAATTTCATGCGCCCCTGTCTGCTCCCGTTGGCAGCATTAGCGCTCCCTTTTGCATCAATGGCGAGCCCGTCCGGGCCTCCGGATTTGCCTCGGGGGCCACTTCCTATACCTGGCGCGTTCCAGGCCAGGGGCTTATTAGGGGCTCCGACGTTCAGTGGTCCGCCTCTTCGGTCGGACTCCAAACGGTCTGGCTAATCGTCGAAGACAGCCTATGCGGCGGCCGGGATTCTCTGCAGCTGACCTATGAGGTTTTTGGCGCGGAATTCGACAGCCTCTCGGTACCCAACGTGTACACGCCCAACGGCGACAACATTAACGATGTTTTTTGCCTCAAGCAGGCTGAGGCTTCTGCCTTATCGCAGCTGAGTCTAAGGGTTTTTAGCCGATGGGGTCAAGAAGTTTTTGCCACTACCGATCCGCAGTTTCTGTGGGACGGACGCTTTCAAGGCCGCGATCTCTCTTCGGGGGTCTACCTCTACCACCTCAGCTGGCAGAGCAAGTGCGGCACCCGCGGCGACCAGCAGGGGGCGGTCACGCTGAATCGATAGCGAAGCATCTCCGTTCAGGGCCAATTAGCCCTAATTCAGCGGGATTTTTGCCTAGACCATGTCCTCAGGGCGCACCCAGGCGTCGAACTCTTCTGGGCTCACATAGCCCAGTTTTATTGCGGACTCCCTAAGGGTAATGCCCTCGGCTAGGGCTGTTTTTGCAATTTTAGCTGCCTTGTCGTAGCCAATATGAGGGTTGAGGGCGGTCACCAGCATCAGTGAATTCTCGAGGTGGCGCTTGATTACGGGGTAGTTTGGCTCAATTCCCACGGCACATTTGTCGGCAAAGGAGACGGCTACATCCCCCAAAAGACGGGCACTTTGCAGCACGTTTGCAGCAATTAGTGGCTTAAAGACATTGAGCTCGAAGTGGCCAGTCGCTCCCCCAATAGAAACGGCGACGTCGTTGCCGAGTACCTGCGCAGCGACCATGGTCAAGGCCTCTGGTTGGGTAGGGTTGACCTTGCCGGGCATAATGCTTGAACCCGGCTCGTTGTCGGGAATGATTAGTTCGCCAATACCAGACCGTGGCCCTGACGAAAGCATGCGCACGTCGTTGCCAATCTTCATGAGCGAAACAGCGACCCTCTTGAAGGCACCGCTGAGTTCAACCATGGCGTCGTGGGCCGCTAGAGCCTCAAACTTGTTGGGGGCCGTCACAAAAGGCAGGCCACTAAGTGCAGCGATTTTGGCAGCAACCGCCACGTCATAGCCCTTTGGGGCATTAAGGCCAGTGCCCACGGCTGTTCCGCCTAAAGCAAGTTCGGCCACCATGACCAGGGCGTTTTGAATGGCCCTAATTCCGTTGTCGATTTGCTGCACGTAGCCACTGAATTCCTGGCCCAAAGTCAGGGGCGTTGCGTCCATAAAATGCGTCCGCCCCGTCTTGACTACGTTTTGGAATTCCTTCGATTTCGCTGCGAGTACCTCCCTAAGGTGCTGTAATCCAGGGAGCGTCGTCTGCGCCGTGAGGCGGTAGGCCGCAATATGCATGGCGGTCGGGAAGGTGTCGTTGGACGATTGAGATTTATTCACGTCGTCGTTGGGATGCAAAACCTTTTGCACGTCCAGAAGCGAACCTCCGCTCAGCACGTGGCCACGGTAGGCAATCACCTCATTGACGTTCATGTTGCTTTGGGTGCCTGATCCGGTTTGCCAGATCACCAGCGGAAACTCCCCGTCGTGAAGGCCCTCGAGGATTTCGTCGCAGACCCGCCCAATGAGCTCGGCCTTTTCTTTGGGCAGTACGCCGAGGTCGCAGTTTGTCAGAGCCGCAGCCTTTTTAAGCAATGCAAAGGCCTTAATGATTTCGATGGGCATGCTGCCCTCAGGACCAATTTTAAAGTTGCTGCGCGACCGTTCGGTTTGCGCCCCCCAATAGGCGGAGGCTGGAACGTGGACTTCGCCCATCGTGTCGCGTTCAATGCGGGTATTTGTGCTCATGATGCAAAATTACGCCCTATTGCAGCAGCGAGGAATTGGCTCGCGTCACTTATCTTTGACCCGTACCAAAACGACAATCCTCCAAACGCTGCAGCCCATGAAATTTATCGGATTTCTACTCTTTATAATCATCCTGCTCACTGGGTTCAGCATGCTTATTTTTCTAGCTCTTTTTGTGGGCTATTGGCTTACGCTCCTTGGTTTAGAGCGCGTGATGCCCGACCGCATTTATAAATGGCTTGAAGGCGCAAAGCGTTAGGCAATAAGGTTTTAAAAAACGGAAGGCGCCCCATGGGGCGCCTTTTTTGTGGCTTCTTCGTTTAAAAAAGGACTACACGAAGTCCTCTCCCCGAAGCATTTTGATGTCGTTCACAAACTGCTTGATCTCCTGTTCCTTGCTCCGAGGGCAGACCAGCAGGCGGTTCTCGCTAACAATGACGATGTAGTCCTCACGGCCGTCGACCACAGCGACCATGCCGTCGGGAACCAGGTAGGTATTGCCCGTTGCGTCGTAGGAGAGTACGGTATTGCCCGACCCGGTATTGCCCTTGGAGTCAGCGGTACGCTGCTCGTGCACGGCCCCCCAGCTTCCCAGGTCGGACCATCCAAACTCTGCAGGCATTACCAGCACCTGCTTTGCCTTCTCTAGAATTCCGTAGTCAATGGACTCGTTGGGACACTCCCCATAAATGGACTCGATAAACTCGGATTCGCTCTCGCTGCCAAAATGCTCCCATCCTGCATTGAACACGGAATACATTTCAGGCATGTGCTTTTCAAAAGCACTGAGGATGGCGTTGGCGTTCCAAACAAAAATCCCTGCGTTCCACAAAAATTCGCCTGTAGCAATGAACTGCTCGGCCATTTCGAGATTGGGCTTCTCGGTGAAGGTCTTGACGGGATGCACGTCTTCGGCAAATTCCGACCGTTCCGATCGAAACTGAATGTACCCGTAGCCCGTTTCGGGGCGGACTGGGGTCATTCCCAAAGTCATCAGCACATTGTGCTCGGCCGTTGTCGCCAAAGCAGAATTCAGGCGGGCGCTAAACTCCGCCTCGTTGCTCACAAGGTGGTCAGCAGGGGTAACTACAAAATTGGCTAAGGGGTCGCGTTTTTTGAGCACAAAGCCTGCGTAGGCAACGCAGGGCGCCGTATTGCGGCGAGCGGGTTCCGCCAAAATGCGCTCCCTGCTGAGCTCGGGCAGTTGCTCCAGGCAGATTTCGGCATAGTCCGCGTGGGTAACCACATAAATATGGTCCCCAGGCACAACCGTCTTCATGCGGCGAAAGGTTTGCTGAAGCAGGGTTTCGCCAGAGCCGAGGATGTCTAGGAACTGTTTGGGTTTGCGCGATGTTGATGTGGGCCAAAACCGCGATCCAACTCCGCCAGCCATAATTACTGCATAGTTATGTTCCATAGCCTTCTAAATTGAGGGGCAAAGGTAGGGAAGTCCGCGAAGTCGTACCTTTGCCGGCTAAACCTCTTGAGGTAATTCAACGCTCCGTCTGCATGAAAAATATTGTACTCTTTGGGCCTCCAGGGGCAGGGAAGGGAACGCAAAGTGCGTTGCTCGTAGGTGAATTCGGACTCGT
>JBEEMM010000119.1:0-4155 GCA_041192685.1 Bacteroidota bacterium
AGCAGAAGAGCTTTTTAAGCGGCTCATCCAACTGGACTACAAGGGCATACAGTGGACTGCAGTCCTTGCCGAAGACGGTAAGCGCTATCCGTTCCCCGACAAGGCTACTTTAGACATGTACCTGAAGCTAGAGAAGGCCAGTGATGCTCAGCGCTCCGAGAGCATTCAGGTTGATTTTTATGTACGGCTTTTGTTTATGTACATTGAGGCCAAGCGCAGCGCAGATTTTGATTTGCTCGTTGCGGAGGCGAGGGCTAAGTTCCCGAACAACGACGACTTACTCAAGCTTGAGCTTCAGGCTTACCTGGATCGCGAAGATTTCAAGGGTGCCATCTCAAAACTTGAGGAAGCCTTGATTAAGGAGCCGGGCAACCCGTTGTACCTCTACAATGCGGGCTTTTTGCACCACCAGAAGCTTAAAAACATCCCTAAGGGTATTGAATACTACCAAAAGGCAATTGATTCGGATGCTAATTATGTAGATGCAATCTACATGCTTGGTCTGGTGTATATCGACGAGAGCAATAAGTACGTAGAGCAAATCAACGGTTTGCCAAGAAATGCGACCCAAAAGCAGTTTGACGAACTGGATAAGAAGAAGAATGCAGAACTTCAAAAATCTCTGACGTTTTTTGAGCGCGCCTATGTGCTGAGCCCAAAGGATTCATCAACTCTTGAGGCACTTCGTGAGGTTTACTACAAGTTGGGTAAGTACGAAGACGTGAAGCGAATTGCTGCTGCGATCGCCGAGCTGTAGGCTTCGCATAGTAAAGGTTATGAGCGCCCGCGGAAGCGGGCGTTTTTTTTTGCATGAATTCTAGCTACTGGCTTCTGGTTTGTTGATTGGTGGTGGAAGTGGGGCAATGGGATGGTTGGGACAGTTTGATTGGATTGTGCTTTGGCGTGATGAAGTGCTAAATTATCTAATTAACATAATATATATTATAGGATAAAATATCTAGGTCTTTGTTTCAGTAAACCCGAGGCTTTAAACCTGCTTGAATCGTTCAGCTGCTGCGAAGATGGACTTTGACTGGATTCTGACCCACCGTGGAGGCGCGATTCGGTTTGGCTGGCGTGGGCATCAAATGAGCAGGAGTTTCGTCAAAGCGCGGATCCAGGAGTGCGGAACATCGATTCAAGTGCTGCACGGAGAGGCTTGCGTAGCCGTACTCTGCAGAAATACTTCCCGACATCTGGTAGATTCCGCGCCGACGAATTGCGTGACGAGCCACAGCCGGCGGAAAAAGCACCACGTCGAATACCACTCCTCGGCGATCTTCGAAGGTTCCGATTTGCATCCAATCGCCACGCTGTGTTTTGGTGTTTTTAAGGCTTACTAGGTAGCCCAGGATTTCGGTGAAGAATCCAGGATGTTCCGGCCAATGCTCGGGCAGGACGCTGTTCTTGATTTCAGGGATTTCAAACAGCAAAAAGGGGTCGCACAGGGGGAATCCGAAGAGTTCAATTTGCTCGTAAGCCTGCTCTAATTCATTGGTTTCCATTATTGGTACATGGAGCTCCTTGCTTCGAAACTCCGCTAGAGAATCAAACAAACTGGGCCCGGGCGACGGTGGCGGACGGTGTCCAAGGCGGCGGTGTGCTGCCCAAAGCAGTTTGCGAGCGGAGCAGTTCGTGAAGCGAAAGGCTTCGGCACGGATTAAAAGGAGCAAGGAATCAAGCGGAACGGGACTGCTTGGAAGGTGTAGGCGGTCTATGAAGTCGTCCAAATCGAGAAAGGCTCCTCCCTCCTGACGGGAATGCTCTATTCGGCGGGCAAATTCAGAATCCAGACTTCGAATCCGGTCGGTTCCGAGAATTACGCGCAGGCCGCGAAGCAGGGTGAATGATCTTCCTTCGTTGACGCAGGGCGGCTCGATCCGAGCGCCGTGGCGTCGAGCTTCTTGCAGGTACTGTTCTGCACGGTAGTAGCCGCCGCCGTTGTTGACACTGGCAACCATGTAGGGAACCGGGAAGTATGCTTTAAGGTAGAGGCTTTGAAAGCTTTCCACAGCGTAGGACGCGGAATGTCCCTTGGCAAAGGCATAGCCAGCGAAGCTTTCGATTTGCCGCCATATTTCGCGGGACTCTTCGGCAGGATAGCCCCGCTCCGCACAGTTTTTAAAAAATTGCACTTCCATCGCGTTGAATTCTTCGCGGGAACGGAATTTCCCGGACATTCCTCGCCTCAGGACGTCTGCCTCGGCCAAGGTTAGGCCCGCATACTCGTGCGCAACGCGGATGACGTCCTCTTGGTACACCATGACTCCGTAGGTTTCTGGGAGAATCCCAAAAAGCATAGGATGCGCTTCAGAACGACGGGCTGGATCGCGATGGCGGTCGATGTAGGCCTTCATCATTCCCGAAGAAGCAACACCCGGACGAATGACGGAGCTGGCGGCAACAAGTTCCAAGTAGTTGGAAGTCTGTAGTTTGGTCATTAGCATTCGCATTGCGGGCGACTCCACATAGAAGCAACCCATAGCACCGCCGTTGCGGAGTAGTTCTAGGCAGTGCGGATCATTTTTAAAGCGATGGCTGTCGTGGATGTCAGCCGTTGGAATCCCCGCAGCGCGGAGGGTGTCTAGCGTCTCTGATATTTTGCTGAGTCCGCGTTGGCCGAGAATATCGAACTTGTGAAGCCCAACGTCTTCGGCGGTATGCATATCAAAGTCAAGCGTCGGAAAGCCCTTGGGCGGCATAAAGGTTGTCGACCAGGTAGTTAGCGGCGCCTTTGCGATAATGATTCCGCTGGAATGCAGCGTCATGCGGTTCGGAAGTCCGTGCAGAAGGCGGCCGTAGCGCAGAATGCTGTGGGCGATTTCGTCGCGATCGCGCAGTTTGCCGTCGGCGAGTTCGTCGATATCAAATTTTGGGAGCCCCCAAACCTTGCCCAGTTCTCTGACGACCGCCCGGTGCTGGAAGGTGCTTACCGCACCAAGCAGTGCGGTATGAGGAAAGCGCGTGAAAATGTATTCCGTGAGCCGGGGTCGGTCGCGCCAGGAAAAGTCAATGTCAAAGTCGGGGGGAGCGCTGCGGTACAGGTTGATGAATCGCTCAAAGTAAAGATCCAATTCAATAGGGTCAACATTCGTAATTTTAAGTAGATAGGCAACTACAGAGTTTGCTCCACTCCCCCGCCCTACGTAGAAGAAATTTTGCTTTTGGGCATAGCGAATAATGTCCCAGTTGAGCAGGAAGTAGGCCACAAAGTCCTTTTGCTGAATGAGGTCCAGTTCTTTCTCGAGGCGAGCTCGCAGCTGGGGGTCGTTGGATCGCCCCGGATAGCGCTCGGGCAATGCGTCTTCGCAGAGCATTCTAAGCAGGGCTTGGTCCTTGCCGGATCGACCAGTGTAGCTGGACTGGTTTTGGTTTCCGGTTCCGCGCCACTGGTCGTAGGTCCAGTTTGGCAGATTGGCCAAAAATCGTTCGGTTTGACGCCAAATCCAGGGCTCAAAGCGCTGCTGGGTGCGTTCTGCGGATTCCCACCAGGGGTCACGCTCTTCGATGACTTCGTGCAAGGGCAGGTTGGCAAGGGTTCCGTTGCGGTTCACGGCACGGAGCACTCGGTGCAGTTCCGGATCTTCGGGTCGCATAAATACGCAAGTCTTCCATGCCAGGGCCCGGCTTGCCTCTGGGTGGCGCTGGGCTCGAAGCTGCTCGTGGTCTGCGGTGCCCAACCACTCCCGAGGACCCAGGGGGCGCTTTGGCGATCGCTGAATGGGGAAAACTACGTCAACCTCAGCGTGCAGCGGCCCTTGCTGCCAGTCGGAGGGATCCCCCACCCTTCCTTGGTTGCGCATCTGGCTTACCCAATCCATAATAAATCCATAGGCTTCCATGGATCGAGGCAAAAGCAAAAGGGTTCGGATTCCGCCCTGACGCCAGTCAAGGCCGGGTTGCAGCTCGATGCTAGCCTTGCGCAGTACCTGAAGCCAGGCTCCGCTGCTGTTGATTTCCGCAAAAATGAGTCGCGGACCGGCGCCCCACTGCTCCGCAAGACGAAGCACCTGCTCGGGTGCATGCAGCCCAAAGCGCATGCTCATGGCTGAGTGAGTAATGCGCACGGCCTTACCTGCCGGCTTGATTATCGATGCTGCTGCGCAGAATAAGTGCCTCTTCGGGCATTATGCGCTCACCTATGGGCTGAAGAAG
>JBEEMM010000120.1:0-4076 GCA_041192685.1 Bacteroidota bacterium
CGTCCAAGGCCTTCTTCGGGGGCCATTTCAATCCATAATTCCTTGGCATCCGATGCGGCAAAGGCCCTGAGTTCGGCAAACAGCCGCTGCGCGGCCTCGACGGCGCTTCCGCTCGCGGTTAGCGCCCTGGCTATTCCTTCAGCGGGCATCCATGGCAGGGATTGGATTCCCTTGCCCTGCTCGCCAGCCCAAGCAAAACCCTGAGGCACAAGCCTAAGCGGCTTGCCCGGAGCATAATGGGCCTGCAGCATTCCCGGCGCGGACGGACTACTCGACGAGTTTCTGACCTCAGGCAGGTAGCCCAATATGCCGCTGAGCTGCTCCAGGGTAATGCCTCCGAGCCTCAGTACCACTGCCTTGCCATTCGGCCACGCAATAATGGTTGATTCCAGCCCAACTTCGCAGGGTCCGCCGTCTAAAATGTAGTCCACCCGGTCGCCCAACTGGTCCGCGACGTGCTGCGCGGTGGTGGGCGAAACAAAGCCAAAGGGGTTTGCGCTTGGCGCGGCAGCAGGCAGCCCCGCAAGGGTCAAAAGCTCGCGTGCAAGCTTTAATTGCGGTATGCGCACCGCCACATGGTCCAGCCCCGAAGTAACAAGATCGGGCACCTCTGGACGCTTGGGCAGCACGTAGGTAATCGGGGCTGGTCCCAGCGCATTCCATAGTAAATGGGCTTCTGGGTTTATTGAGGCTGCCACTCGATCTAACTCATCCCAATCAGGCAGGTGCACAATTAAAGGGTCAAAGTGCGGACGGTTTTTGGCTTCAAAAATCCGCGCAACTGCAGCCTGGTCAAAGGCGTTTGCGGCAAGGCCATATACCGTTTCGGTGGGCATGGCGACCAGCCCTCCCGACTTGAGCACGGAAGCCGCCCTCGCTAGATCCTTGCCTAGGTTTTGCATCCGGGTAAAGGTAGCGCCCCTTACTGCCCCCTTACTGCCCCAACTCAATTCGGAGCTGTGCGCCGTCGGTTACATCCACGATTCGGTAGGAGAGGGCACGGTCGTAGCGCTCGCCCCAAATCCGCGCATAGACCACCGCAGTGTATTGGTTGCCGGACTGGCTATGGCTGCCTTCAGACCAGTCTAATCCCTTGCTCCCCGCGTTCAAGTCCCGGTAACGGTACTCCAAGTAGCCCTGCTTCATTAAAATCCGGGCCACATAGGCCCCTCGAGCCTGGTCGTAGCGAAGCTCGTGCTCCGGCCCAGGGGAGTATTGGTTGAAATCTCCTTCAATCGCCATGCGTCGGCCGCCCCAGGACTCGCTGTCTTTGAGTTCAAGGTCCATCAGTACGTAGTCCGCCTGGGTGTGGCTGTCGCCCCGCAGGCTGCGCGGAACAAAGTTTCCTCGGGCATCTTCTTGGCGCAGGTACACGCCCAGTCCGCCGGGAAGGTCCTGACGCACAAAGGCAATCCATTGATCGGCCAGCTCATAGCGTTCAATGCGAAGGGAGGGAGCCGGCAGGGCCTTGGTATCGGCAAACCTAAAAATATTCCCCGCCAAGAATGCATTTTCGCCGTTGTTGTAGTCAAAATCCAGCTTTCCTCCCTGGGCAAAGCGGGGTGGGAGCAGCCTAAAGCTGTTCCAATCGCGGTTCTGAAGTATTCCAACCCGCAGGTCGCTAAAGGGGTTGGTGGTTTGGCTCGCATCCCAAGGGAACCAGGCATCAACCTCGTGGTATCGGGCGGACCATTGCGCCGCGGCAGGCCTTCTCACCGCAATTTGCAGGTCGCTAACTTGCTCGGCAAAGACTACCGGGAGCCTGAGCAGCAGGTGGTCGTCTGCATAAACCTCAAGGTAGTAGTTGCCCGACAGGTTGGGCATGCTGCTCTCTTCGGGCAGCTGCATTTGATAGTGGCTGTAGCCCTGGTAGGTGTTGAACGACAGGCTGCCTTCGGGAATTTGACCTTCCCAAAATCCGCTGAGGTATTCTGATGCGAGGATTGGCGAGGGCTTCCAGCTCCGGTCGCAGTGCACCCAAGTGTACTTTAGGGGTAGCACTGATTGGCTAAAATCGTCAAACCGAAGCTGCAGTGCTTGCTGCTGCCCAAGGCGCACAACCGGCGGAGCATCACTGCGCTCAACCGGGTGCCACAGCACGCTGTGAACAAGGCTATCTTTTGATGTTTCAGGCAGTTGTGCTGCAACTGGTAGCCAGAGCATACTCAAACTCCAGGCAATAGCAGTACATGCACCCGATCTCATGGGCTAAAGATGATAAAAACATGCGGAATTTGTGCCAATAAACTTTAATGGCTATGTACCTTTGTGGCGAAATTTTTTTTCTGCCGATATGCCTAATTTACACACTGTTCGCAAAGGCCTAGACCTCCCACTCTTAGGGGCTCCCACAGCAATTGTTGATGGCCGTCTTCGGTCTTCGGTGTATGCCGTTCTCCCCAGCGACTTTCGCGGACTTGTTCCAAAATTGGTAGTTAAAGAGGGCGATCGAGTTCTCGCAGGAAGCATTCTCTTTCACGACAAGGCAGACGCCCGCATCAAGATTGCCTCGCCGGTAAGCGGTGAAGTCGCGCGCATTGAGCGAGGCGACAAGCGCAAAATCCTTTCAGTAGTGATTCTTGCTGACGCAGAGACCGAATACAGCAGCCAGCCTTCGGGCATGCCAGCCAACCGCGAAGATGCCATTCATTGGCTTTGCGAGTCTGGCGCATGGCCTCTAATAGAATCGCGTCCCTACGGCCGCATCGCCAGTCCTGATGCTAAGCCTAAGGCGGTATTCATCAATGCTATGGCCACGGAGCCCTTGGCGGTTTCTCCCGCTCTTGCCCTAGCCGGCCGCGAGCAAGACTTTGCTAAAGGTCTAGAGGTGATGAGTTTGATGGGCGACCGGTTGGTGCTATCGATATCCGCCTCCGAAACCTCGCCTGCTCTTACTAATGCCAGTGGGGTAGAGCTGCACCGCTTCGCCGGTCCGCATCCAGCCGGAACCACCAGCGTCCACATTAACCGCATTAGTCCTCTAAACAAAGGAGAAGTGGTTTGGACCATGGCCTACCAAGATGTTGCAGTCCTCGGCCACCTTGCCCTTACGGGTAAGTTTAAGCTCGAGCGCACGGTATCCCTTTGCGGTTCTGGAATTCTAAATCCGCGCTGCATTACCGCAACCGCTGGGGCCAGCCTTGAGGTATTCTTAGACAGCGAACTCAAGCCGGGCAACTTCCGCGTTATTTCAGGGAGCGTGCTAACGGGTGCCAATGTGGGCAAGAAGGGTTATTTGACCTACTATTCAAGCCAAGTCACGGCGATTCCAGAAGGAGAAGGCACCGATTTTTTTGGCTGGGTTATTCCGAGCGCCAGCAAGTGGTCGATCAGCCGCACCCTCTTCAGCTGGCTGAGTCCGAGCAAAAAGTTCGACCTGAACACCAAGCAGCACGGCGAAGACCGCGCATTTGTAGTCACGGGTTTGTACGACAAGGTTTTTCCTTTAGACGTGCTCCCCATGCCTTTGATCAAGGCGATGTGGGCAAAAGACCTGGACCAAATGGAGCAGCTTGGCGCCTACGAAGTGGTTCCTGAAGACTTTGCCCTCTGCGAAGTGGTCTGCCCTTCGAAGCAAGAACTGCAAAAAATGGCTTCTGAAGCCATAGACCTCCTTCAAAAAGAAATGAATTGATTTGCGCGCAATGAAGATTTTTCAAAATTTATTTGACTCTACCCGCCCTGTGGTTACCACGGGCAAGCTCAAGGGCCTGTATCCCTTGCACAACGCACTAGAGACGATGTTCTTTGTGCCGAACCACAACACCCACAGCGGTGCACACGTGCGCGACGCGGTAGACATGAAGCGGACCATGATTACGGTCATCTTTGCCCTGGTTCCGGCGCTCCTCTTTGGAATGTTCAATGCCGGGTACCAGCACTACAAGGCCTTTGGCCTGCTTGCAGAGGGTGGTCTTCTCAGTCAGTTTTTCACGATTCAAAACTTCATGTTCGGAGCCATTCGCATTGTTCCGATGATTGCGGTGACCTACATCGCGGGCCTTGCCATTGAGATTTACTTTGCCTACCGCAACAAGCACGCGGTCAACGAGGGCTTTTTGGTTTCGGGAATTTTG
>JBEEMM010000121.1:0-4053 GCA_041192685.1 Bacteroidota bacterium
GGCAGCGACCTTGGGCCCCGCATGGCCGTAGAGGCCCTAAAGCCCTTTGCGCACCGTGGAATTCAGATGCACTTCGTCGCCAACGTCGACGGCGCGGACCTTCACGAAACGCTGTTGCTCCTGGACCCGGCCCGCACCCTCTTTTTGGTGGCTTCTAAGACCTTCACCACCCAAGAAACCATGGCTAATGCCGAGGCCGCGCGCACTTGGCTTCTGCAGCACCTTGGCGACCCCGCCGCCGTAGCCGACCATTTTGCCGCGCTAAGTACCAACCTCGACAAGGTTAAAGCCTTTGGAATCCGCCCCGAGCGAACCTTTGGCTTTTGGGATTGGGTTGGCGGCCGGTACAGCATTTGGAGCAGCATTGGCCTGCCCTTGGCCATCGCCATCGGCGCCGACGGATTCCGCCAGTTCCTGGCCGGCGCCGAGCGCATCGACCGCCACACCGCCGAGGCTCCGTTCCGCCAAAATATTCCGTGGATAATGGCTGCGCTCGGAATTTGGTACCGAAACTTCTTGGGCGCGGCGACCCATGCCGTACTGCCCTACGACCAATACCTGCACCGCTTCGCAGCGTTTTTGCAGCAAATGGACATGGAATCCAACGGCAAGTCCCTGGATCGCAACGGCCAACGAGTTACCTACGCCACAGGACCCGTCGTCTGGGGCGAGCCCGGAACCAACGGGCAGCACGCCTTCTACCAGTTAATCCACCAAGGAACGGAGCTGATTCCGAGCGACTTTATTGCCTCGGTCCTGCCCCAGCACCCCCTTCATGCCCACCACGCCAAACTACTGAGTAACTTTTTAGCTCAATCAGAAGCATTAATGACGGGCAAGGTTGAGGCCCAAAGTCCGTACCGAGTTTTTGAAGGAAACCGTCCGAGTTCCACCCTGCTCTTCGACAGCATGACCCCCGAAGCCCTAGGCGCCTTGGTTGCACTTTATGAGCACAAGGTCTTCGCTCAAGGTCTTGTGTGGAATCTCTTTAGCTACGACCAATGGGGCGTAGAATTAGGCAAAGAAATGGCCAATGTGGTGCTTCCTGAACTCGAGGGCGACGGTCCCATCGGCCTGCACGACTCCTCCACTACTGCGCTGATTGATCACGTGCGCACCTTGTCCAGCAAGGCGCTGAGTGTCTGAGCCTCCTGGTCGGTTAGGCGCTTGGGCAAATCCTCTTTGGTAAACTTGTCTACTGAACGTATCTGTCCGAGCAATTCAAGCCCGCGAAGGGTTAAAAATATTTTCTTTACCCTGGCGTCTTCTTGGATGGCTCGGCGCTCCACGTAGCCCAACTTAACCATGCGGTCCACCAGCCGCGAAACGTCGCTCGTGCGGTCGAGCAATCCGCTGCGAATTACCCCCGCAACGAGCCCCTCGGGATGCGCGGCCCGCAGCAAACGCAGCGCGTTGTACTGCTGCATCGTGATTTTATAGGGGTCTAGGGCACGACCAATACGGCCCTTTAACCAGTGGTTGGTAAACATGATATTGGTCACCGCCACCTGCTGGTTGCTGTGCCAATTGCGCCGAGGGAACTCTTCTTTAATGCTCTTACCCATTGTGGCTAAGGCAATTAGAGCTTTAGAATGTCGACCTCCTTCTCGGCCACTCGCTGATCAATAAGGCTGCTGTGCTTGTCAACCATGGCCTGAATTTGGTTCTCAAGGTCCTTGCGCTGGTCTTCGCTTAAACCGTCCTTTTCCATGCGTTTTGCCTCGTCCATACCCTCCTTGCGCACACTGCGTATGGCCACCTTAGCATCCTCGCCCTCAACCTTTGCCATGCGGACGAGCTCTTTGCGTCGATCCTCGGTCAAGGGCGGAATATTGATGATTACCGCATCACCGTTGTTCATTGGGTTGAATCCCAGGTTCGCATAGGTTATCGCCTTCTCAATATCGTGAATCAGGTTTTTCTCAAAGGGCTGCACAAAAAGCGTACGAGCATCAGGCGTGGTTATATTACTCACTTGCTGCAACTTAACCTGACTTCCGTAGTAGTCAATAAAAATACCGTCCAGCATGGTCGGGTTAGCGCGACCTGCGCGGATTTTGAGCAAGGCCTTGTCAAGATGGGCAATTGCCTTAGTCATGTCGTCGGCCAGCGACTCCTGCAAAAAACTGAGTTCTTCTTCCATAATCAGGGGTTTTACGAAACCAAGGTCCCCACGTTGTCTCCCTGAATAACTCGGAGCAAATTGCCCGGCTTGTTCATGTCAAAAACCACAATGGGAAGGTTGTTTTCTTGGCTAAGGGTGAAGGCAGTGAGGTCCATCACATTGAGTCCGCGCTCATAAACCTCGGTGTAGCTAATGGTCTCGTAGCGTGTAGCCTTTGAGTCCTTCTCGGGATCGGCCGTGTAGATTCCGTCTACCCGCGTTCCCTTGAGTATAACCTCGGCCTGAATTTCAATGGCGCGGAGGGTGGCACCAGTGTCGGTAGTAAAGTAGGGGTTGCCCGTTCCCGCAGAAAAAATAACCACACGGCCCTTTTCTAGGTGGCGGACTGCGCGTCGGCGTATGAAGGGCTCACAAATCTTGTCCATTTGTATGGCGGACTGCAGCCGTGTTTGTACCCCAATGCGCTCGAGCGAAGACTGCAGGGCAAGGCCATTGATCACGGTCGCCAGCATGCCCATGTGGTCTGCCTGCACGCGATCCATTCCGTCGTCAGCACCCTGAACACCCCTAAAAATATTGCCTCCTCCGATGACAATACCAAGCTGTGCGCCGCTGCTGACCACGGTCTTAATTTCTTCAGCATAGCGGCTAATGACTTCGGAGTCAATTCCATAAGGCTTATTGCCCATGAGGGCTTCGCCACTGAGTTTGAGGAGAATTCGGCGGTATTTCATCTAAATGCTAAGATAAGACAAAGGCCGCCCGAGGGCGGCCTTCAATGATTGAAAAACAAATGCGATTAAACGCCTAAGCCTACGCGGCGAAAGCCGGTAACCGTTGCGCCCGCAGACGCGGCGGCAACATACGCAGCAACGCTGAGCTTGTTGTCTTTGATAAAGTCCTGCTCGACCAAAGTATTGTCCTTGTAAAACTTACCGAGCTTGCCTTGGGCAATTCGCTCGATCATTTCCTCAGGCTTTCCTTCCTGTCGCACGAGGTCGCGGGCAATTTCAAGCTCGCGCTCAATAACGTCTGCCGAAACCGAACTGCGGTCTAAACCCACTGGATTCATGGCTGCAGCTTGCATGGCAATGTCTTTTGCCGTTTCTGGAACCCCGGCGCTGATAGCCGCCAAGGTGGCGAGCTTGCTGCCCGAGTGAATGTAGCCCGACACCACTGCACCTTCGAGAGTTTCGTAGTAAGCGATCTCAATTTTCTCGCCAATTACGCCGGTTTGCTCGATGAGCTTCTCAGCCACGCTGTAGCTGTCGTCGAACTTCAAGGCAAGTAGTTCGTCTTTGCTAGAAGGGAAGCTGGCCAATGCAATTGCAGCCATTTTGCGAGCAATGTCAACAAAGCGGTCGTTCATAGCCACAAAATCAGTCTCGCAGTTCAGAGAAACGATGATTCCGCGTGTATTGGACTCATTGATCAGAGCGATGACCGCACCTTCGGTGGCGTCGCGGTCGGCGCGCTTGGCGGCAACCTTCTGACCCTGCTTGCGCAGGACATCGATTGCAGCGTCAAAATCGCCATTGGCTTCGGTGAGGGCTTTCTTGCAGTCCATCATGCCCGCGCCGGTCATTTGGCGCAACTTGTTTACGTCAGCAGCAGTTATGCTCATAATTAAGGGATATTGTCTATTAAGGGGTAAAGAAAAACCGGAGCTGTTGCTTCTGCGTTAACTTATTCGGCAGCGATTTTAGCCGCCGCTTTGATAAGTTTCTCGCTTCCGGGCTTGTCCTTCTCGGCTTTGCGCTCGCCCATGGCTGATTTAATCGAGACCGAAAGGGTATCCATAATCAGGGCAATAGACTTAGAGGCGTCGTCGTTCGAAGGAATGGAGTAGTCGATCAAGTGCGGATTGCTGTTGGTATCGACCATGGCAAAAATGGGGATACCCAGGTTGCGTGCCTCTTCGACGGCAA
>JBEEMM010000122.1:0-4050 GCA_041192685.1 Bacteroidota bacterium
TAAGGTTTCCTTTGGTGCAGCGTGGAGATACGGCCTATTTTGGAATGTCCGCCGCCCAAGGGTCGGACCTACAGGCTAAGGTTCAGCGAATTAATCCATTGGGTGGATTGCCATGGGGCCTGAATGGCGTGGACGTTTCAACGCTAAACAACCAATACGAACGGAGCCTAACTATGGGATTGGCGCCCGACGACTTTATGCTCTATGTCGCCGCCGAGGTAACTCCATTGGGCCAAGGGCAAATGGGGACTATTCTTCAAAAAATTCATGCCCGAACAGGCGCAACGCCTTGGGGTAGCTCAGGGCGAATGCTGTTCAATCCCAGCGCTAAGGACCAGAGTCCGCGCGGCGACCTTGGTTTTATCGACAGCAAACCGGTAGTGTTGTACAGCGACGGGTTCAATAACGGCGGAACCCCGGTGCGCCTGCTTGCTGCGTTTTTGGATACGACCGGAGCAATTTTAGATACGGTTCCGATGGGCATTTCTGCGACCTCAAAGGGCCGGATTCACCTGAGCGGAGCCCACGGGTTTGATGTGACTGCGGTATGGAATGAGGACCGCGGCAACGGCAGCCTTGCCTTCGCTCATAGAATTAATCGGACTCCCTGTCCTGGCGTTTCTGCCGGCGCCGGCTGGAGCTCGGTACTCGATACCGCACGGATTTGGTTTACCGGAGCAGGCGCAGATTCCCTTTATTGGACGCTGGGCGACGGAAGTTCCGCGTCGAGCCTTCCGGGCGATACGCTGGATCACCCCTACGCGGCGAACGGGAGCTACACGGCCTGGGTGTATGCCTACCGGAACTGCGGAACGATGGATTCCGCCTCAGTCAACGTGGTGATTTCAGGTATTGGCCTGAGTCAAAATTCGCAGAATTCGAGATGGATTGGGCCCAATCCGAGCCGGGGAACCCTTGTGCACCGAGCTAGTGCGGTTCCCCTTGCCCAGCTTCTGAATGCTCAGGGGCAATTGGTTGCGGAGGTAAAAGACTGGCAGGCCGACGAGCCCTGGCTGCTGCCGAGTGGCTTGGCCAGTGGGCTTTACTTTATTCGTTGTGATTCAACCCACACTTCGGTTTGGATTTATCGCTAAACTTTTAGCTATGACTGACCTCGACATTGCCCGTTCCGTCACCCCCCAACCGATTGGCGAAATCGCTTCGCGACTCGGAATCAATCCCGAGCTGCTCGAGCCCTACGGCAAGACCAAGGCAAAGATTCCGCTCGAGGCCCTGCGCGAGCCCAAGGGCCAGCTGGTGCTGGTGACGGCAATCAGTCCGACTCCGGCGGGTGAAGGCAAGACGACCGTGACCGTGGGCTTGACCGACGGCTTAAACCGCATTGGCCTTCGTGCTGCCGCGGCACTGCGCGAACCCTCGCTGGGACCGGTCTTTGGTATTAAGGGCGGAGCCGCCGGGGGCGGCCGATCGCAAGTGATTCCGATGGAAGACATCAACCTGCACTTCACCGGCGACTTTGCGGCCGTGGAGAAGTCTAATAATTTGCTCGCAGCGCTCATTGACAACGATTTACAGCGCAAAAACCGCGTCGGGCTCGACCCGCGGACCATTGTTTGGAAGCGCGTGATGGACATGAACGATCGCGCCCTTCGCAACCTTGTGATTGGCTTGGGCGGCAAGGCTGGCGGGGTTCCGCGCGAAAGCGGATTCAACATCACCGCGGCGTCTGAAGTCATGGCCATTTTGTGCATGAGCCGCGACCTTGACGATTTGCGCGAACGCTTCGGACGCATCTACGTGGGCGACACCTGGGATCGCCAGCCAATTTTCGCCCGGGACTTGAAGGCTCCGGACTCCATGGCCATTTTAATGCGCGACGCGATCAAACCCAACCTGGTGCAAACGCTCGAGGGCAACCCCGCCATTCTGCACGGCGGACCCTTTGCCAACATCGCCCAAGGAACCAACTCGCTGATTGCATCGCGCATGGCCCTCGGCTACGCCGACTGGGTAGTGACCGAAGCGGGATTTGGCGCCGATTTGGGCGCAGAGAAGTTCTTGAACTTAAAGAGTCGCGCGGGCGGACTCCAGCCCTCGGTGGCCGTCTTGGTCGCCACGGTGCGCGCGCTCAAGTACCATGGAGGCGTGGCCCTGGCTGACCTCGGGCTGCCCAACACCGAGGCCGTCGAGCGCGGATCTGCCAACATGGCCAAGCACATAGAAAATCTTCAGTCCTTCGGATTGCCCGTGGTGGTTGCAATCAACGCCTTTGCAGCCGATACGCAGGAAGAGCAGAACGCAATTCGGAGCGCGGCCGCAGCCTACGGAGTCCAGGCGGTGCTCAGCGAGGGATGGGCCCATGGCGGAGCTGGAACCGAAGACCTTGCCCGTGCCGTTGTGGCGGCGTCCAAGGGGCCAGTCCAGCCGAAGTTTACCTACGAATTGACCGACCCGATGGAGGTTAAAATCCGCAAAATTGCGACCCAAATCTATGGAGCAGACGATGCCATTTTTGCGCCAGCGGCCAAGGCGGCCATGAAGCGCATGGGCGAAATCGGACTCGGAGACCTGCCCGTGTGCATGGCTAAAACCCAGAAATCGTTTAGTGACGACGAGAAAAAAATTGGACGGCCGTCCGGATTTAATGTGACGGTCCGTGGACTGGAGGTCAGCGCCGGCGCGGGATTTGTGGTTCCGCTTCTGGGTGATATGCTGCGGATGCCGGGCTTGCCGGAAGTCCCAGCGGCCGAGCAGATGCGCATTGACGGCAGCGGGCGGATTGAAGGACTGAGCTGATTAGTTAATAGGTGACGGCCTAGTTGCCTAAACTACCTTTGCGCCCATGAAAATTACCGCCTTTGGTGCCTCCTACAGCCGCACCTCCATCAACCGCCAATGGGCGGAGTATGTCTCGCTTCAAATTCCCGGTGACCATAGCCTTCGGGTGCTCGATTTAAACGACTACGACCTGCCGGTGTACACCGTTGAGCGTCAAAATGAAATTGGAATTCCCGCTAGCGTGGGACAGTTTGTGGACGAGCTCAACGCGGCAGATCTCCTCGTGGTTTCTTTTGCCGAATACAACGGTACCTATACGGCCGGATTCAAAAACTTATTTGACTGGGCCTCCCGCCACCAGCTTAAAATGTTTGAAAACAAGCCCATGATACTGCTTGCTGCCGCTCCTGGTCCACGAGGCGGTGCCACGGTGCTGCAAACTGCCGTCGAACGCTTCCCGCGCCATGGGGCAAGGGTAATCGGCAGCATGGCCCTCCCTCGATTTAAAGAGGTATTCCACGCGGAACAGGGCCTTGTTGACCCCGAGCTCCGCAAGGAGCTCGATGCCCTAATCACTAGCGCAACTGCGCTTATTTAGGAGGGGCATCCCGAGGTGAGGGGCTGGTTTTAAGTAAAAAAGGGCCCCAATTAAGGCCCTCTATGATGCTTCTGCTCAGCCTGTCCTTCGGCAGATTAGGCGCGGTCTGCATTCATGACCTTGGTCCAAGCCGCCACGAAGTCGTGAACAAACTTGTCGGCGCCGTCGGCGCAGGCATAAACCTCAGACACTGCTCGCAGCTCAGAGTTTGAACCAAAAACCAGGTCAGCACGGCTGCCGGTCCACTTCAACTCGCCTGTTTTGCGGTCGCGTCCCTCAAAATGATCTTGGTGCGCCGTGGTAGACTTCCAAACCGTGCCCAGGTCGAGCAGGTTGGTGAAGAAGTCGTTGGTCAGGGTTCCTGGACGATTAGTGAGCACGCCATTGGAGCCGCCGTCCCATGTTGCACCAAGCACGCGAAGTCCGCCAACAAGCACCGTCATTTCGGGGGCAGTCAGGCCGAGGAGCTGCGCCCTATCGACCAAGAGATGCTCGCCCATGGCCCCAAGGTGACCCTTGTGGTAGTTGCGGAATCCGTCCGCAACTGGCTCCAGAACCGCGAACGAATCCACGTCGGTCTGCTCCTGGCTGGCGTCAGCACGGCCAGGCGTGAACGGAACCTTAAGGTCGCGTCCGGCATTCTTAGCCGCCTTCTCGATGGCAGCACAGCCACCAAGCACGATGAGGTCGGCCATGGACACCTTGGCAGAACC
>JBEEMM010000123.1:0-4049 GCA_041192685.1 Bacteroidota bacterium
ACTCCAAGAGCGAGTCCGCGTCGACGAGGCAGTCCAGGAGGGCGCGAACTGGGTAGGGTTTGCCGTCAACGGGCATGCGCTCGTAGACCATTTCCATATGCACCGAAGGGTCCTTTGCCTCGATGCGGTCAAAGCCGGCGGTCGGCACTGCTCCCAGCTTGTCGACGAGTCCGCGCAGTATGCGAATGGCGTCGTCGTCGTCCTTGGCCTTGTAGTCACACACTCCGCTAATTTGGGTGTGGGTATTGGCTCCGCCGAGGGTCTCGTTGTCGATTTCTTCGCCAATGGCGGCCTTGACCAAGTAGCTTCCGGCCAAGAAAATGCTGCCGGTTCCCTCGACAATGATGGCCTCGTCGCTCATGATGGGCAGGTAGGCTCCCCCGGCCACACAGGAACCCATGACGGCCGAAAGCTGGGGGATTCCCATGCTGCTCATCACGGCATTGTTTCTAAAAATCCGTCCAAAATGCTCCTTGTCGGCAAAAATTTCGTCCTGCATGGGCAGGTAAACGCCGGCGGAATCGACCAAATACAGAATGGGTATGCGGTTCTCCATCGCTATTTCTTGGGCGCGAAGGTTCTTTTTGCCCGTCATCGGGAACCACGCACCAGCCTTTACCGTGGCGTCGTTGGCCACCACCAGGCAGGTGCGGCCTGCAATTCGACCCAGCACGACGACCACTCCGGCGGAAGGGCATCCGCCCTGCTCGGCATACATTCCATCGGCGGCGAAGGCACCGATTTCAACTTGGGCTGCACCCGGATCCAGGAGGCGTTTTACCCGCTCTCGAGCGCTGAGTTTGCCCTGTTCGGCGAGTTTCTCCAAGCGCTTTTTGCCTCCGCCCAGAGAGACCTCGTTCCACCTTCTGCGGCTTTCTGCTACTAAGAGCTTGATTTCGTCTGCGTTGCGTTCGGTTTTAAGGTCGTGAGCCATCGATGGTTTGGATTCAAGAGGTGCGCCCCGAAGGTAGGCCTGAACCAGGCCAGGCGCCAAGAACCAGAAACGAGCAACCAGTAACTGGTTTCTAGTTGCTCATCCGCCACTCTGCGACCCGAGCCCAGAGTTCTTGCTCGTTGGGGACCGCATCGCTGAGGTATAAAATAAGCCGAATTCCGCCCGGTTGCTTTTGAAAAAGTACGGCGTCTGGTTTGCCGTCTCCCATCAAATCGCCGCTCCAAAAAACTTCTGGCGCACAGGTACTGATGGAATCCACCACGCTGCCGAGGGTATCAAACTGGGCCCATTCCCGCTCGGCCAAGCGATGCCCGACGATGAGTTGGTAGTTCAGGAGCTCCGGGCATTCCGCACCAAGGCCTTGAACGGAGCCTGTAGCATAAAGCACGTAGTTTCCGCGGAACATCTTGTCGCGGGAGGTGATCGAGCCAAGGTCGCTTTGGCTGCCGGGCATGAGCACCGAGAACCCCTCGCGCACCGGCCCGAGGTCTGTGCTGTCGAGGCGCACAGGGCTTCCAAACAAAAAATGGCTGCCCTGCTCGCGGTTGGTTTTTAGGTCAAACTCCAGGTCGCCCGACCCCGACGGAAACTCACTCAACTCAACCTTGAGGCGCACTGGGCGAAGCGACCAGGTACCTTCGACGTCATAAATTCCGTACCAAAAAAGAGACAGGTCAAGGCTCCTAATGTCACCGCGGTAGTTAAAGGCCTCGGTGGCAACCTGGTACCGGCGCTGGCGAATGGCCTCTACCCTTTTGCGGACGTCGCCGCTTGGGCCGCCCTCCTCGAGCCAGACCAGCAAGGAATCCCTCTTAAAACCCATCGAAGTGCGCAGCATGCGGCCCACCAAACTGTCGCTGGGCCAGGACCACCTGGCCGAAGCCCAATCCAGGCGCAAAAGCTGGTTGTCGCTGAGCTGGTCCCAACGCTCCTGAGTGTCCGCGCGAATGGCGACGGTGTCTACGGTCTGCGCCCCCAGGCCGAAGGCCAACGAGAAGCACGAAACCAGAAACCATCCACGCATCGTCTTTAGGACTTTTTGCGCTTTCTAAACCATTCCCAGGCATAGTAAGCCCCGACCAAGGCCAAGAAGGGAATCAAGTAGCTGCGGGGCTTCCCGTCGCCGTGCACCACCGTAAACAAGCGCTCGCTTCGGATTTTATCAATGCCCGATTTAAAGGAATCCATGCTCCAAAAAATGAAGACCGGCTTGCCCACCACATGGGTTTCGGGTACAAAACCCCAGTAGCGGCTGTCCCAAGAATTGTGGCGGTTGTCGCCCATCATCCAGTAGTAGTCCAAGGCGAAGGTGTAGCTCGTGGCGGGCTGGCCGTCCACATAAAAGCGCTCGCCTTCAGGGCCCAATTCGCGGGTCAATTCATGGCCCTCGTAAGCATTCACGGCATGCTCGTACTTGAGGTAGGTATCGTAGTTAAGCGCAATGGTAGAACCTTTGGCCGGAATCCACAGGGGCCCAAAATTGTCACGGGTCCATGGGTATACCAGGGAATCGCTGTGCCCTCCCATCGGGTTCGGGAAAATCATTCCCCCTGCCACAAAGTTGGAGTAGTACCACTTCAGAGCCTCAGGAGTGCCTGGTGCGAAGGTGGAATCTCCCGCAAGCGCGTCCATCGCAAACATCGTGTCGATACTGGGCATCTGGGCAAACCTGGCCAAGGACTGGCTCGGTATCGTCACCACATACTCCGTCTCGGTAATCTGAAGTACGTCGCTCACATTCTGGTTGTTAACCGTCATGTTGGTAACGTAGTTGATGTCAAAATCCTTCTTGAGTTGGCGCGGACTAAACCCTTGGCCCGGGCGGGTGCGCACGTAGTGGCTAAACTGCGCGTTGCTGCGCTCTGGGAAGGCAACGGCCTCTCCGTCAATGAATACCTGACTATGGCGCAGCTCCAAACTATCTCCGGGAGTGCCCATGCATCGCTTGACGTAGTGGTCTTTTTTGTCGGCCGGGCGGCCTGGGTCCTGAGGGAAGTTAAAGACCACCGCATCACCCCTTTGAACCTTGGCCAAACCCGGAAGCCGCAGGTAGGGCAGCTGAACCAAGGTTAGGTAACTAGGCACATTGGCAAAGGGAATCACGTTGTGCATCAAGGGAATACTCATGGGTGTATTGGGCATGCGCAGGCCGTAGGCAATCTTGCTCACGACCAAATAATCGCCCACCATGAGCGACTTTTCCATCGACGGAGTGGGGATGTTAAACGCTTCAAACGTCATCATGCGGACGGTTCCGGCCGCCACCACCGCCCAGAGTATGTGGTTTACCCAAAGGGGCATTCGGCTGCGAATCTCGTCGTTGCTGCGGACGCTGCGCTCGAGCTTGGCACTATAGTTCAGGTAGCCGAGGTATAGTCCGCCCGTGGCTGCGGTCAAAAAGATGTGCTTGTTCTGCCGAAAGCCAAACATGTGAAGCGTTTCGTAGGCCAAAACCAGGGCCATGGCGTTATCAACCACCGGGATGTAGGCCAGGATGGTCCACCACCAGGGTCGGTCGGCAATCTTGGTCCAGAGGTAGGTGCGGTACACGGGCACAAAGGCCTTCCAAACGGGTATGCCGGCGGCCTGAAAGAATCGCCAGGTAATTGCCGATCCATAAAGGTTCAAAACGAGGTAGTACAGCAGGTATTCCATAATCAATTAAAGTGCTTCTGATGCTTGCCCGTCGGGGGCCTCCTTGCGGAGCCAAGACGCATAAATTCCGTAGTTTTTTGCAATGCGCTCCACCTCGCCCGCCATGAGTTCTGGGGTAATGTCCTTGACTTTTTTGGCGGGCACCCCGGCAAAGACGGAACCCGCCGGGACGTGGGTGCCTTCGGTCAAGACCGCCCCTGCGGCTATTATGCTTCCTGATTCTACGACGCAGCGATCCATGACAATGGCACCCATCCCGACCAAGACCCGGTCGTGAAGGGTACAGCCGTGTACGGTCGCACCATGGCCAATGCTGACTTGGTTGCCGATGGTGGTTCCATGCTTTTGGTAGGTTCCGTGAATGACGGCCCCGTCTTGAATGTTGACCTCGTTGCCGATGCGAATGAAGTTCACGTCGCCGCGCACCACCGCATTAAAC
>JBEEMM010000124.1:0-6930 GCA_041192685.1 Bacteroidota bacterium
CTCGAAGTGCTCAACGTTTTCAACCGATTGAACTCGCAGCTCATCAACCCCGTCACCGGGCGCGCCTACCAGTACGGCGACGACGTGCCCAACACCTGGCGCGACCCCAGGCCGGAATACAACGGCCCGCAGGAACGCGGTCTCGATCCGCGGGATCCTTCGCGGTTTAGCCCGCCCCGTCAAATCCTCTTTGGCCTCCAGTTCAAGCTATGATCGCGCGCAACGCCCTTTTGGTTTTGGCCTTGGCCGCAAGCCCAGCAATCGCGCAGTGGCTGCCTAGCTATGGCGGCGAGCGAGCCGGTCAGTCATCCTACAGTTTTCTTAAATCCGACTACCACATAGGCTCGTCGGGCATGGGTTCCGTGGGCAGTGTGCTGGGCGGAGACGCCCGAAGCATGGGCTACAACCCCGCAGGATTGGCGCAAACTAAGGGACTGAGCATGGCATTTACCAGCCTTGGCAGCGGGAGCGGCCTCGAACAGGGTTCCGCCTTTGTGGCCGGCAAGGTTCGCCAGCGCAGCGCAGCTTGGGGAATCGGCATTCAACGGCTGCAAACAGGTGCCTACCAAGAGCGCACCGAGTTCCGCCCACAGGGTACCGGGAGGCTGCTTTATGACGCCCAAACCGCCTTTTTGCTCACCTACTCCCAGCAGCTTACCGAGCAGTTTCAAATGGGCCTAACGCTTAAAGCGCTCAACGAAACCTACAGCGCCGGGTACACCGGCTGGGGAGCCGCAGCAGACATTGGATTCCAGTACCATCTGCGCGAGGAGGGCTTGCGTTTTGCCGTGGTCCTGCGCAATTTTGGCGCTCCAGTTTCGCTGCAGGGTTCCAACTGGGCGGTGGGCTACAACCGGGACTCCCTGTCTTCGCTCGAGTCGGCCAACCTCCCCACCGAATTTGCCATCGGAATCCACTTTAGAGCCTACGAGCGCGGCAAGCACCACCTAGACCTGGCTGCTCAGCTCGTGCATCCGAGCGACAACGCCGAGAACTACCGAGTTGGAATGGAGTACCGCTTCGCCGACCAGCTCTTTGTGCGCAGCGGAATCATGCTCAATCAAGCAGGTCAACCCTTCCCGACCATGGGTCTGGGCTTTGCGCAAAAACTGGGATCGACCCTCGCCGTGCTCGACTTCAGCGTTCAGCCCACCGCCGGCATGGGCAGCTGGACCGCAATCGGACTCACCCTTCAACCCCAAACCTTCAAAGCCCCATGATGCGCAAACTGATTCTGATCGCAGTGGCTGCCGCGCTGACCAGCTGCGAAGACTACTTTGGGTCCAAAACCGACCTGGACTTTATCGAGGTACCCAACTACGGCATCCGCGAAATCGCCTACGTACCCATTCAGCCTGCCTTCACAGGATTTGTGCACCCCACCGACATTTGCGTCGGATTCGACGAACTCCTCTACGTCGTGGACGCCGGGACCGAAGAAATCATTTGCCTCAACGAGTCGGGAGCCGAGCAAGGGCGTTTTACCGTGCCCGGAGTCAAGTCGGTCCGCCAAGACCGCCGCTTGGACCTCATTGCCATCGGAACCCATGACAGCACCATCAATGGGGTTGCCTACACGCTTCCGGCTATTTACCGCATCAAGCAAACCTCGGGCAACGACTACGGCCTCGACCATGCCCGCATCAGCAATAAAATTGTTCATCCCTTTTACTTCAAATCCACCTTTTCAACGGGCGATGCCAATGCGGAATTTGGCCAAATTGGCATCCTAGCCAGTGCCAATCCCTCCCTCAACAACCGCTTCTACGTGACCCGCCGTGGTTCAATAAGCAACAACGCCAACCAAGGTCCGGACCAGGCTGTGGTACTCTTTGATGCGCAGGACCAGTACCTGTCTCCCGTCAGCGTGACTACCGCGGCAGGACTTTTCACCAACTACTTCAAGCAGCCTCAAGGCCTGGTGAGCTTTGCGCAACCCCCTCAGTTCACGGCAAGAGCCGGCGACGACTTCTGGTTCACCTCCTTGGACGACAATCAAGAAATCCGCGTTCAGCAAATTAACCTGGTCGAAACCCCCTTTGGCGCCGACTACAAACCGGGAGTTGCCCTGCCTAACCCCGACCGGGCTGACCGATGGATTGGCCAACCGGGTCTGTTTGAACGCCCTGTGGGAATGACCATGGCTGGCGACCAAACTCGCTACCTTTTTGTGGTCGATGAGGCCAAAGACTCCCTGTTCCAGTTTACCGCCAACGGACTCGAAGGAATTCCACCGCCCCCCGCAAGCGGAGCCACTCGCTACGCCAAGGTTTCTTTTGGCGGACGTGGCACCGGCCCCATGCAGTTTAACGGCCCCGTCGCGGTGGGCTACTGGCGCAGTATTCTTTATGTCGTAGATGCCGGCAACGGCAGAGTGAGTCGATTTAAAAACACCCTCGACTTTGAATAACCTGAGCGTAACGTTTACCCGAACCAATTAGAATACCTTTACTACTGCAATTATACCCTCCCCATTATGAAGCAATTTCTAGCCTTTTTCGCGGCAGTTTTTACCCTTGCCGCATCCGCTACCAACCACCAAGTTCAGGTAGGTTCAAACTTCTTTAACCCGTCTGCACTTACCGTTTCATTGGGCGATACCGTAACCTGGACCCAGGTTAGCGGTGCACACAACGTCAATGGCAGCCTATCCACCTACCCGAGCAACCCAGCGGGCTTCTCCAACGGCGCTGTGGCCGGAGGAACTTGGACCTACAGCTTTCAGTTTACCGTTGCCGGGGTGTATAACTACCAATGCGACCCGCACATCCCGTCGATGGTGGGTACCGTTACCGTGACAGCCGGAAGCCAATCCATCCAGGCTGGAAGCTACACGTTTGGCTCGACCGGTAACGTAACGAGCTTCGCCTACAATGGACCGGCCTTAACTGGGGTCACCGCCAGCGCGATGACTAAAAATGGATTCACGTCCACCAGCGGAGCCAACGCCTTCCGCGGCAATGACTGGCCGCTCGGCGCAACCAACGGCAGCAACACCTTTACGGGCACGATTGACCCGACCAAGTACATCGAATTCACGCTGACCGCTGCCACTGGGCAAACCTTCTCAAACCCCAAGGTCCGTTTTGACCTCTACCGCAGTTCTACTGGACCCCGTCAATGGGCATGGCGCTCGAGCTTAAACAACTTTGCGAGCAACATCGCCATGGACTCGCTCGCAACCGGGGTAACTGCGAGCAACGGTGAATTAACGATGACCGACATTTCTCAAACGAATGCCGACAACGTATTCCAACTCACTCAAAGCAACTTGACTGCGGTAACCTTTCGTCTGTACGGCTTCAATGCAGAAGCATCTACGGGTACGGGTGGACTTCAAACCGCACTCGAATTTTTTGTTAGCACTGCAGGTTCAGGCGGCGGTGGCGGCGGTGGCGGAACTCCCACTGGCCCCATAGTCCGCACTATTGGCAGCATCCGTGGTGTTAACAACGATGGTGTTGCAGATTCCCTCGCGGCGGTGGTTCGACTGCGCGGAGTCGTGTCCTCCGTCGACTTTCGTGCTGCAGGCTACTCCTTTCACCTGCAAGACGCCACCGGCGGAATTGTCGTTTACCGCAGCGCGGACCTCAGCAACTACACGAGCCCACTCCGAGGCGATTCGCTTGAAGTTTTTGGCGTCCTTGGTCAGTATAATGGTCTCCTTCAGATGGTGCCCGATACCATTAACCTAAAGGCCCAAAACCGTCCACTGCCCATACCCTTGGTCGTCACGTCGCTAACGGAAGCCAACGAGGGCAAGATTGTGCGAATGAACGGACTGACCGTTAGCACCTGGCCGAGCACTTGGACGGGTTCCGGGCAAAACATTACATTGAGCGACGGAACGAATTCTATTGCGATGCGCGTGGTTCCACTTTCTGGGGTTTGGAATCGTCCCCAACCAATGGGCACGATCAACGTTATTGGCGGTCTCCAGCAGTTTGACAATTCGCTGCCCTACACGAGCGGATACCAAATTTTTCCGCGCGATACCAACGATATCATACCCGTTGTAGCTGTTAATCCTACGGCACGGTAACTCAAACGGTTAAAATGTATGTACAGCCCCATTTGATGATGGCTGGCAGCGTAAGCCTAACGGCCACCGCGGGCACAGGATTTGTCTTTGGCTCCGACGCCACCACGACTCCGGCCCTGAGTGCAGGTACTTTGACCATTCCGGTCCCGAGCATGACCGATACCGTGAGCTTCACGATCAACGTACTCGACGACAACCTCATCGAAGGCCCCGAAAGCGCGGTATTCGCCATCTCCTCGGCGAGCACCGGCCTAAGCATCGGAGCACCAAACTCCTTCACCTTTACCATTGCCGACAACGACGTGTTTATTCCGACCTACACGCTGCCTCAGGTTAAGGGAGTCAATGCCCAATTTTTGCCGGACTCCTCGGGTAAAATGTGTAAACTAGTGGGTACAGTCCTCGGTGTCAACACCCAAACCTTTGCCACCACCGGCAACGTTGCCTTTACCATTCACGACGGCAGCGTCGGATTCGGCGTCTTTGGGGCAGGCACTAAAAACCTCGGGTACACGGTTAACGAAGGCGATGTCATTCGCGTTATTGGGGTAATCGGGCACTTCAACGGTTTGGCGCAAATCAATGCCGACTCCATCGTCGTTATAAGCACCAACGGAGCCCTTCCGAGCCCAGTGGTCATTACCGATATGAATGAATCCACAGAGAGCCAGTTGATTCGCATGAACAATGTCTACGTTATAAACTCCACGCAGTGGACCAACGCGGGATCTGGCTTTTCGGTGAACGTTACCAATGGACCCGACACGATTCAATTGCGAATCGACGCCGACGTTTCTGACGTGTACAGCGCACCCTGCCCAGTGGGCACCTTTGATGTGGTCGGTATTGGCGGTCAGTTTGACAACAGCGCCCCGCACAACAGCGGCTACCAGTTTCTACCGCGTCGCTTGGCGGACTTCATCTTCCCGATACCGGTAACCTACGACCTGGCCATCACCGAAATCATGGCCAGTTCCAACGACCCCAACACCTTGATTAGCGACGACTGGTTCGAAATTACCAACTACGGATCCAGCTCGGTTGACCTCGGCGGCTTCAGCTGGGACGACAATTCTTGGCTACCTGGCACGGTAGTGTTCCCGTCCATGGTGATTGCCCCAGGTGAAGCCATTGTTGTGGCGCAGATTGATGCAGCCAACGAGGCCGCATTCCGCAGCGCATGGAACCTCGGTCCATGGGTTCAGGTATTGGTCAACGAAGACTTTGCCATTGGCCAACCAGGATTCAGTTCCAGCGGAGACGGAGTGGCGCTATTTGACACCTCTTCAACGCCGATTGAAATCTGCCGCGCCGAATACAGCCTAGCTCTTGCAGGGTTTAGCGTGGAATTTGATACAGCATGCACCTATTTGGGCAATTCTACCGTCGGAGTTCGGGGCGCCTATGCCTCCACGGGTTCCGACGTCGGTTCTCCTGGAAACCAGAGCATCGGATTCTCTGAAAATGCGCTTCGAGTTGGGTTTAGCCCCAATCCAACCAGCGGACTCGTAGCTATTCGCATGCCTTCGGTGGGCGAGTACCACATTGTCCTGCGAAATTTGAATGGTCAAATTCTTGCAAGCCAAGTCGTTAATGCAGACCATGCAGAAATTAACCTAAGCGGACTCGCTCGTGGCATGTACCTTGTAGATGTAGTAAGTGAAGCCGGCCACGCAATCGAACGCATTGTGCGGAACTAAGGCAACCTTCGAAGTCCAAACTGTTCTGAACCGCTCCCGCATGGGGGCGGTTCTTATTTAAGCCCTTTACCCTTGCTAATTATTTAGGCCTTCGTATATTCGCACTCCTTAACGCGAAAGTAGCTCAGTTGGTAGAGCACGACCTTGCCAAGGTCGGGGTCGCGGGTTCGAATCCCGTCTTTCGCTCCAAAACAAACCCGTTGGTCCGCCAGCGGGTTTTTTATTGGCCAAAATGTCCACAGAATTCCGGGGCATATAGGCCTTGCCGCCTTTACCACAAGGGCACTAAAGGTTCCGGTAGCGGCGGCACGCCTCCCACAGTACTGCTCCGCCGCAGACACTCACGTTTAAGGAGTGCTTGAGGCCATACTGAGGTACTTCGAGAGCTCCGTCGCAAAGGGCAAGGGTCTGGGACTCCACACCCGTGACTTCGTTGCCAAAAATCAGGACGATTCCGGCCTCTGGACAGGGCATCTCGGCCAAAGAAATAGAGGAATCAGCCTGCTCCACAGCATAAACCGCCATGCCGGCAGCACGAGCAGCAGCGACTGCTTCGACTGCGGACTCAAATCCGCGCCAGGGTACCGTCTCGGTAGAACCCAGGGCGACCTTGTCGAGCTGAAGATGCGGAGGCCTGCAGGTATAGCCACTTAGCCACAGTTCCGAGAGGCCAAATGCGTCCGCGCTGCGAAAAAACGAACCCACATTGTGCGCGCTGCGCAGGTTTTCAAGCAAGACCACCACGGGTATGCGTTCCGTGGGCAGAGCTACGCGTTCCGCGTGAATTTCATCGGTTAGCCGTTTACGCATGGTTATCTTAGCATTCTGGACCCAAAGGTAGGGCCGCGCTATGGCAACAAAGACCTCAGAAACCCCCTTAATGACCCAGTACAATGCCCTCAAGGCCGAGTACCCTGAGGCGCTTTTGCTGTTTCGAGTGGGCGACTTCTATGAAACCTTCGGAGAGGACGCCGTGGCTGCGTCCAAAGCGCTCGATATTGTGCTTACTAAACGGGCCAACGGATCCGCCTCGTCAATACCCTTGGCGGGCTTCCCCCACCATTCCCTCGACGCCTACATGCCTCGGCTGGTAAGGGCGGGGTTCAAGGTGGCCATTTGCGAACAGCTCGAGGACCCCAAAACGGTTAAGGGAATTGTCAAGCGTGGCGTCACCGAACTCGTTACCCC
>JBEEMM010000125.1:0-4012 GCA_041192685.1 Bacteroidota bacterium
TTCTCTTGATCTTGAATGTACTCGATGAAGTTCACAAGAACCTCGGTGTCGGTATCGCTCGAGAAGGTGTAGCCTTTCCCCACGAGCAGCTCCTTAAGCTGGGCGTAGTTCTCGATGATTCCGTTGTGCACAATAACCAGTCGGCCGGAATTCGACGAATGCGGGTGTGCGTTCCGGTCGCTTGGCTCACCATGGGTCGCCCAGCGGGTATGGCCGATTCCGAGGGTCGCCTGAGGGCGCTCCGCGTCAGCCACAGACTCTAGGGCCGAAACCTTGCCCATTTTTTTATAAATATCCAGGCGTCCGTTAAAGAGAGCCACTCCTGCGGAATCGTATCCGCGGTACTCTAAACGTTTAAGACCTTGAATTAGGATTGGGTAGGCCTCGCGGGGCCCGATGTAGCCGACAATGCCGCACATAAGCTAACTAGTTTGGTTTGGTGTACCACAAATTTAAGGACATTGGCTCCACTGCGTCGGCACTTCCGTGCAGGACAGCTCGAGCGGCCGACGACGCCATGCGCTCCGGGACCAGCATCATCTTAAAACTCGCGGTATCTCCGTTTCGCAGCAAATCCTGAACATGCCGAGTTACCACAAAGCGATAGGCCCCCTTGCGCAGCACCCCAGTCGCCGTGAATTTCCCTCCAATATTGCCAAGTGCATAATCGCGAATCAGTGTTCTAGAGTAGCCGTCGACCTGTAAAATATTCAGGGAGGCCGGGGCGGCATAGCGCAGATTGGTTCCCTCCCTCACTGGAACGACCAGCTCGGCATAGTTCACCACGTAGCCGCTGTCTGCAATAGCCTTTAGTCCGTCCAAGCGAATCATGGTCACTGCGCCGCCTAGGCCCTGCACGTAGGTCGTCGTCTCTCCAAGGATTGAATCCTGGTCGGCAAGGTCAAACTCGGCCGAAGTTCTATCGAATTCAATGCGATTAAAACTCTGAACTCCCGACGAGAAGGCGAGCTCATAGAGCCCAAAATCCTTGCCTGCGGCTGAGGTATCGCTCCGAATGCTGTCGTTGGTATAGAATAGGCGGATTTTAGCCGACGGGTCGCCCGGATTAAACTGGTACACGGCCTGGTTGCCGGGGCCGCCCGAAACCACGAGTCCGCGGAAGTATTCTATAAATAGTTGGTTGGTCGAGAAGTTAATAGGCCTAGCCTGCGCCTCATCTATAATCCACTGTTCCAGGCGTGCCGGGTCAAGGCGAAGGGCAAGGGCTGCCTTGCCAACGCGCGCACCCGACTTCAGTGTTTTGAGCACGGCATCGGGGCTAAACGTAGTGTCGCACAAAAGAAAACCAGGGCTCAGAGGGCTGAATCCGTAGTAAATAGAGTCGGTCAAGGGAGCGGCACTCCGGTTGACCCGCACCGTGAATGCGGCGCTGGTGTCTCCGTACCAGCCCGAGTAAGGAAGTATCATGATGACCGAATCCAGGGTGGCGTTTATGCCAAACTTTGGGGCCACCGAGCGCAATATAACCTGAGCGCCAAAGGAGACGCTTGGCCTACCAAAGACGGGGTCGTCGTAGCTACCCACCATAAGAGCGTTGGGCATTAGGGTGATAAGGGAGTCAAAGTCCTCGGTCCAAGAGGCTATAGAAAGCTCCTTGAGGCTACCAAAAGAAAGCTGGGAATCGTCGGCAAAATCAATTCCGATGGTTCCGCTGGACTTCTCGCAAGAAGTCAGGCCGACTAAGGCAGCAGCAAAAGCAAAAACCCAAAAGAAGGACTTAGGCAAAAAGCGACTCATAAAAAGCGTCGAGCAGGGCGGGCTGCTCCATAAATGGCCTCCCGTCGTGCACCGGCACGCCGGCCTCATTGGCGGCAGCGATGGCTGCAGCCGGGGCCAAATCAGACATTTCAAGAACGGCATCTACGTTGCGCAGGGCCTGGCAATAAAGCGAATCCGCAGTAGCCTGGTTGAATAATTCAGGATTGTTAACGCCGTCGAAGGCCATTCCTTGCTCGAGTCCGTCGTCGAGGCAGCCCTTGAATCCGTTATCAAAAAGACTGTACACCAACTTAGTACCGGCAAAATGAGGATCCTCAGCGTGAAACTGACGCAGGTAAACGGGCAGAGGCGCCGACATCCATCCCATGATGTGGATCACGTCAGGCTGCCAACCGAGTTTCTTGATGGTCTCAATAATCGACTTGCTAAAAAACAGCGAACGCGCTCCATTGTCGGCATAAAAAACACCTTTGTCGTCTTCCCAGCTGCCTTTGCGCTTAAAATACTCTTCGTTATCAATAAAGTAAACCTGAATGCGGGCTCCTGGCACCGAAGCCACCTTAATAACCAAGGGTTGGTCGTAGTCGTTGATGACCACATTGATTCCGCTGAGGCGAATTACCTCGTGAAGCTGGTGGCGCCGCTCGTTAATTAGGCCGAAACGGGGCATAAAGGCCCTGATTTCGTGGCCAAGCTCGTTCATTTTTTTAGGGAAGGCCAAGGCCATCGAAGCCATCTCTCCCTCTGGGAAATAGGGCTTTATCTCGTGAGAAACATATAATATCCGCCTCTTTGTCATAATCTAATCTCCTACTGCCCCTAAAATGGCCTACAAAGGTACGGAATTCTATTCAGGCACTTTAGTTTTGGGCTATCGTGCCGCAATCAATTAAGGTTTTAAAAACCACTGCCGAACTCCAATCCTGGCGGGCGGACCAAAATCGCCTTGCCCTGGTCCCTACCATGGGCGCTTTGCACGCCGGGCACCTTGCCTTGGTCGATCGTGCCAAGGCTGACCAGTGCAGCGTTTTAGTGACTATCTACGTGAACCCTACGCAGTTCAATCGGCCCGAAGACCTGTCGGCCTACCCCCAGGACCAAGAGGGTGACCTTGCCCTGCTGCGGACCTCTGCCGCCGACGCGGTGTGGTTCCCCCAGAGCGAAGACCTCTACCCCAACGGAATACTCAGCCAAGAATTTGACCTCGATGGCCTCGACCTGCGCCTCGAGGGAGCGCTTCGACCCGGACATTTTCAGGGCGTTGCCACCGTGGTCGACCGACTTTTTGATTGGAGCCGCGCCGACCGCGCCTACTTTGGCCTCAAGGACTTTCAGCAGGTTGCCGTCGTCAAAAAAGTAGCGGCCCTTCGGGGCGGAATTCCCGAGATTGTGGCATGCCCCACGCAACGCGACGCTGACGGACTGGCCCTTAGCTCGCGAAACCGACTCTTGACTCCTGCGATGCGAGCTTCGGCGCCCTTCATTTACCGAGCACTTAAGTGGGCGGCCCAAGAGGTTGCCGAGTTCCCGGTACCCGCCCGCGGACTCAAGCGCGAACTGCGTTCTGAAATCGAACGATGGCCAGGCCTCAAGGTCGAGTCCATCGAATTCGTTTTTGCCGATACCCTAGAGCCCCTTAGCGACATGGAGCGACCCGTCGACCGGTACGGCCGCGACGTGCAGGTTTTGGTGTCGGTCTATGCGGGCGAAGTCCGCCTTATCGACAACAGCCCGTTGTACCTTTACAAGGCATGACCATTGAGGTACTTTACAGCAAAATCCACCGGGTGCGGGTCACCGGAGCGGAGCTCCACTACATCGGCAGCATCACCCTAGACAGCGAGCTCATTGACTCCGCCAGCCTAATTGAAGGACAAAAGGTTACCATTGTTAACATCAACAACGGCGAACGCTTTGATACCTACGTGATTCGCGGAGGCAAGGGAAGCGGCGAGGTCACCCTGAACGGACCGGCAGCCCGGCGCGTGCACAAGGGCGACATGATCATAATCATGGCCTACGCCTCCATGAGCCTTGAGGAGGCACGCGGCTTTAAGCCTACATTGCTCTTTCCTGACGAGCAAACCAACCGCGTAGGGTCCTGATTGTGAAGAGCCTTAACATTCCTGGCTGGCTTAAAACCCTGCTTTTTGCCTCTATAGGAGTTTCGCTGCTCTACTTCGCCTTCAAGGGCGTAGACCTCAAAGCCGTAGGCAAAGAAATGGGCAGCGCCAAGCTCGAGTGGATTGGCCTGAGCATGCTCGTGGGCCTG
>JBEEMM010000126.1:0-3919 GCA_041192685.1 Bacteroidota bacterium
CCCTCCAGGAAGAGGTTACTACACCGCTCTCAATCCTACTTTTATCAGGTTTGGTAATGATTTTGACTCTTTGGTTCAATGCCAAGTCGCGCAAAGTTTCAGAAACGGAGATTAACCTTGCGCGCCAGGGGGAGGGTTCAGAGAAGTTCAAACCCAACGTCTTGAGTCGATCCATCACTTCTGTAGTGGAGAGTTTGGCAAAAATGGTGGGCTCGGTGGTGCCCCTGTCGTCAAAGGCTTGGACGGATTCACGATTTGCTCCATCCAAGCCATCGCGCGATCAAGAGCAGGCTCAGCCCGCCTTTGATTTCGTCAGGGGAAGTGTAAACCTCATGATAGCATCCACCTTGATCGCCTATGCTACAAGTTTGGGGCTGCCCTTGAGTACCACCTTTGTAGTGTTTATGGTTGGAATGGGAACCTCCCTTGCAGACCGTGCATGGGGACAAGAATCTGCGGTTTATCGCGTCGCCGGTGTGGTGAGCGTAATTGGAAGCTGGCTATTAACGGCAGTTATTGCCTTCACTGCCGCCATGATTTTTGCGGTCTTCTTGTACTACGGCGAGTTCATCGCCGCATTGGTTTTGACGGTTTTTGCCGCCGGACTCATTATTCGTAGCAGTATGGGATTTACGAAGCAAATGAGGGCCGAAAATTTGCTTGAGGATGCCGTAGAAAAGCTTATTAAATCTGAGGAACCCATTGTGAGCAGCAGGTTGCTCATGGGCTCCGACATCGAACGCACGGCCAACATCGTGGTTATGGCGGCCGATGCCTTGGCAAACAACCAAAAGCGCACAACCCGGCGCCTGGGCAAGGAGGTTGCTTTGTTAATTAAACGCCACAAGCAGCTCGAGCTCAGAATGGTTCGCATCATTCGCGATTTTAAGGGCGAACGCTCAGCGTCCTACCGAGAGCACCTTTTGGCCTTTGATTTTGTCTGCGACATGACCGAAAGCGCTCGGGCGATGGTGGAATCCCAGCAGGAGCATTTGGCGAATTTGCACGCCCGTCCCAATGGTTCCTTCCTGGTGGCCTATGCCGACCTCATTGCTCTATTCTCGCTCTATTCCGGTCGTATTGTGTTGGCTTTAGAGAGCGGCAGGACCGAGTCCAATAGCGACCTGCTCGCGGCAAAGAGGCGCATTATTTCAGAGGTCCAGCGCATCCTTGATCGAGAGCTGATGGCTTACCGCAACGGAGAAATTTCAACACGACAGTCGCACCTACAAACCCGACTGCTTATGGAGCTTAGGGACATTACCGCCCTGATGCACCGAGTGCATCAACTCTACGTGCCCTGAGAATAGACCTCGAATTAAACTAAAAAAGGCGACCCTGCGGTCGCCTTTTTTGATTTCTCGCTTTGCCTAGGCCTTGGCCTCCTTGGCGTAGTGGAGGTAGAACCGGGGAATGGTCCGAATCCCTTGAAAGTAGTTATCAAGGCCGTAGTGCTCGTCGGGCGAGTGAATGGCGTCGCTGTCAAGCCCGAAGCCCATTAGTATTGACTTAACTCCCAATTCGCGCTCAAAAAGGGCAACAATGGGAATGGATCCGCCGTCGCGGGTTGGGATGGGCTCTCTACCGTAGGTTTCCGCCATCGCCTTGTGCGCAGCGCGGTACCCCGGATGGTCGGTAGGGCAGACGTAGGCATGGCCGCCATGGTGGGGCTGAACCTTTACCCGCACGCTCGGCGGAGCAATCTTGAGAAAGTGCTTGGTAAAAAGCTCTGTAATCTCGTCGGGATCCTGATCGGGTACTAGGCGCATCGAAATTTTGGCGTGCGCCTTAGAGGCAATTACGGTCTTGGCGCCCTCTCCTGTGTAGCCACCCCAAATGCCGTTTACGTCAAGCGTAGGGCGGATTCCGGTGCGCTCCACCGTCGTATAGCCTGTTTCTCCGTGAATGTCGCTGAGGTCGAGTGCGGCCTTGTAGTCTTCCAATTGGAAGGGAGCCTTATTGAGGTCGGCCCGCTGGTCTGCGCTCAGGCTTTGCACCTTGTCGTAGAATCCGGTGATGGTTATTCGGTTGTCGCTGTCGTGCAACGAGGCAATCATTTCGGCCAAGATATTGATCGGATTTGCCACAGCGCCTCCGTAAATTCCCGAATGCAGGTCTCGGTTCGGACCCGTTACCTCTACCTCGACATAGGAAAGTCCGCGCAGGCCAACCGAAACCGAAGGCGTACCCGGGGCCACGATGCCGGTATCTGAAATTAAAATCACGTCGCAGGCGAGGCGCTCGCGGTTCTCGACCAGGAATCGCTCCAGGTTATTGGATCCGACCTCTTCTTCGCCCTCGATCATGAACTTCATGTTGCAGGGTACGTTGCCCATTGCGACCATGGCTTCAAATGCCTTAATGTGCATAAAAAATTGGCCTTTGTCGTCGCAGGCACCGCGGGCAAAAATGGCTCCGTTGGGGTGGATCGGCGTGGTGCGCACCTCGGGCTCAAAGGCCGGCGTGGTCCACAGATTGAGGGGGTCGGCAGGCTGCACGTCGTAGTGTCCGTAGACCAGCACCGTCGGGCGACTCGGATCCACCAGGTACTCTCCATAAACGACCGGATACCCTGGCGTTGGGCAGACTTCTACCTTTTGGGCACCTGCTTTAGTCAAAAAGTCGGCAACGGCAACGGCCGTGGCGAGCACAGAATCTTTGTAGGCCGGGTCGGCAGAAATACTGGGCAAGCGCAAAAGCGTAAAAAGTTCGTCGAGAAAGCGCTGTCGGTGCTGGGAAACGTAGGTATCAATCATACCTCTAAGGTACAAATCATGCGGACTACACTTTGTATCTTGTGCTTCGGAATCATGCCTAAAATTGCCCTGATAATTGCCCTAATAATTGCTTTAGGTTTTGGACTTAATGCCAAAGCCCAAAACATCGTGGTGAATTCTACCTCACCGCGCAACGACCCCATGTGGTTGGTGCAGAATGTTTTAGTTGGACCGAATTTCTTTGTCTACTCGCCCTTAAATCAATTTGGACTCCCCTTGGCCCAGCCGCCCTCGGTGCAGCTCGGCAAGTTCACCTGCGCCAACTCCGCCTTTGGCCTCGACAGCGGAATCGTTATGGTTACTACCGACGCAATTGACGTGGTACCGGGCCAGAACGGTACGTTTACGACGTTCCCAACGCAAACGCCGAGCGCGAACTTGACGTCGGTACTCAACGCCATTGGGTCGACCAGCTCAAGCCAGTACGACCGCGCCGCCATTCAATTTGACTTTCTTGCCGGCGGAGACAGCGTGCAGTTTGACTACATCTTTGCGTCGAAGGAGTACACGGGCTACACCTGCTCCTCGTTCAATGACGTATTCGGATTTTTTCTGATCGGGCCGGGAATAAACGGGGCACCGCTCTACCACCCCAACGGTTCGCTCCGCATCGATACCGTGAATTTGGCAACCATTCCAGGCACCAATACTCCGGTAGCGGTCAATACCATCAACCAAGGCTTCCCTTCTGGAGGCAATTCTGCCTCCAATTGCCTGGTGGCCAATCCCAATTATGTGGCGCATGCGTCCTACTACAACGCCAATACGGGCGGAACCAGCATTATCGCCATGGAGGGCTTCACCGACGTATTTAAAGCAAGGGCAGGGGTTGTTTGCGGAATTCCCTACACCATCAAACTAATGATTGCCGACGTGAGCGACGGCATACTCAATTCTGCCGTATTCCTCGGTGCACGGTCCTTTAAACTCCCAGAAATCAACCTTACACCGACCACCAACGCGGGAGCTTCGTTTACCGATACGGTAATGGTCGAAGGCTGCGCCAAGAGCTACCTGCTTTTTGAGCGAAAGGGTGCGACCAGCGACACCCTGATTGCCCAGTTCAACTACGTGGGCAGCGCCAGCGTTGCGGACTTTGTAGGTGGACTTCCCGATACCTTGATACTGCTTCCGGGCCAAAC